>CAZPAE010000487.1:0-2847 GCA_964584455.1 uncultured Thioalkalispiraceae bacterium | reverse complement strand
ATTGGTCAACTGGACTTAAGCGAAGCAATGCTACGGGTAACAGGTAAAGGCAATAAAGCACGTCAAGTTCCTATTGGCAAACTGGCTATTGCAGCTTTAAGAGATTGGTTATCGTGCCGACCCGATTTTTGTAACAAAGAAGAGCCAGCGCTTTTTCTCAGTCGCCAGGGCAAACGTATTTCCACCCGCAATGTGCAACAGCGGATGCGCCATTGGGCAAAGCAACAGGGCTTGAATACCAATCTTCACCCACATATGCTACGCCATTCTTTTGCCTCCCATTTATTAGAGTCCAGTGGCGATTTGCGTGCAGTACAAGAGCTGTTAGGTCATAGTGATATCAGCACGACACAAATATATACACATTTAGATTTTCAGCACCTTGCCAAAATTTATGATCAGGCCCATCCACGGGCAAAAGCCCCCAACAAGGTAAGCGAAAAGTAAGATAACAAGACTACTATTAGGTTTTATTCACAACAAATATACGAACACTAGGAATTCTCAATATGCTGCATTCCAATAGACTGATTATCGGCGCAACCTTGGGTGTTGGCGTATTATTTATTATTTTTGTTGGCACTATTTCTCAACTGGGCTTTTTTAATTTTGACAGCCCGAATGGCAGTGAAAAAATCGTTGCTGCGGCTATTGCACTAGTAGGTGGTTTTGCCAGTACCTTGGTTTCACTGATTGGCGTTTTTATTAAATACTCTATAGATCAACGTAATGTTGATTTAAAAGAACAGGCTGAGGAACGGATTCGCATTGAGTCAGATCGCAATGATGCCTTGCAGCGTGAATCCGAACAACGCTTAAAACTAGAAGCCGCCATTGAGGCTGTCAAGCTATTGGGCGATACCGCACCAGTAACACAACGAGCCGGGGTACTCTTTACCTTGGCTAACCTTGGTATGCTCAACCTTGCCATAACGATGCTCGATCAAATGTTAAGTACCAAACGCATTGACGCTAATACCACAGCTTGGCTGATCAATGAAGCGGTGCAAACTGGCCAAAGCGATCTACAACACCAAGTTAGCTCTATTATGCGCAAACATGCAGATCAGTTCTTAATGCCCAATGGCCAATCCTCATTTCCAAGTAGTTTTAATCTGGTGTGGAATACGGACCTACCGGTTATAGTACGGGAAGATGCGGCTGAAGCCATTGTGCGAGTGGTACTTGCTCGGCCACATGATCAGTGGGATCCTGACATGCTAAACACCTTTGTAGTAACACTGAGTTTGATCTGGCAAACTGAGCCGCGTGACTTGTTGCGTTATGGTGTTGGCCTATGTTTAGAGCGTATCATCCAAATTTACCCGCCAGAGAACTCGCTACATCCTGCCTCTGGTAGTATTAACATTGATGACTTAAAAGCAGATCTTAAAAAGGTTTATAGCGATAATAATGTACAAACCTATGATTCATTTATGCATCTTTGTGATCAAACCGAAGTCTGGCTCCAACAAGCAGCCTTACCGCATTTGCAACCTGCAGACTAGTGCCTTTTTATTGCTTTACAGAATAATACAATAGCAACAGCACTAACCAACAACATCCAAACAATTAACGGTCCGGTAGGCAAGTCAAATAAGGCAGAGCCTATTACACCCAGTAAATAGCCAAAAAACCCAATCACGTAACCCAATAATGGGCCCTTGTGCTGAAGTCGGCTCAGCGCCAAAGCCGGTACAATTAAACTAGCAAAAACAAGATAGACACCAACTAATTGAACCGAGGCGGTTACGGATAAGGCAAACAATAGGTAGAACTTTAATTGTGTAGACTGACCAAAAGGTAAATACCACAGCACTAATACAACGATAGATAAAATAGCAATAGGCCACAACTGCCCATACTGTACCCATAGAATTTGGCCATTAAGCAATTGATCAATTTGATGCAAGCCTTGGGCGTGTCCTGCAACAAATAAAATAGCCGCTGTGGCGGCTAACACAAATGTCAAACCAATCACGGCTTCTTGTACTGCAGCCCAACGCTTTTCGAACCAATATAACAATAGTGCACCGATCAAAGCACTACTCACCGCAATCACTTGTAAACCGATATCATGAGCATGCCAACCTAATACTTGGGCAATAATGACACCTAGCCCAGCAATCTGGGCTAGTGCCAAGTCAATAAAAATAATACCACGCTGTAAAACACGCTGACCTAATGGCACATGTGTTAATAACACCAGTAGGCCCGCTAATAACGGTGGTAAAATAATACTGATATCGATCATGATGAAGCAGCAGCGATAAGTTGCTGCAATGTTTGCTCATATAAACTAAACAAATCTGATACCTGTTCATTGGCACCGATTGTATAGGGTAACTTCACATGCGGAATGTCTAAAGCATTACTTAACCACTTAGCTGCTTTATCATCTTGGTAGGCAGCATACACCACCATTTTTACTTGCTGCTGCTGGGCCGTTTGTTTGACTTGCGCCAAATAACCTGCACTAGGTGAAATACCTGGCTTAGGCTCTAGGTCGATCACAACATTGATCTTCAACCAGTCAAACAAGTATGTCCAGTTTGCATGATAAACAGCAACATCAACGCCCGCTAATGCCTTGGCTGTTTGTTGCCAGCGTTTCATTGCCGACGACCAACGTTGCTGAAATGACTGATGATATTGTTCATAAGCCGCTTTATTGTTTGGATCAATCGTGATTAATCGCTGGGATAGTGCTTGCGCTATTTGACTCACACGACGTGGATCTAAATGCACATGTGGATTACCTGCAGCGTGTACATCACCCATACTGCGATCAACCTGTTCCGGTATACCTAAACGCTCAACCTGTTGTGCCGCTTCAAAATAACCAGG
>CAZPAE010000486.1:0-2862 GCA_964584455.1 uncultured Thioalkalispiraceae bacterium | reverse complement strand
TTAAGTGATTTTCATGATGTGAATTGTGACAAATCGTAAACTATTCCGACAAAGCTGTCTTGAGCAAAGATTTTTATTTTAAAAACAATAGCTTAGATATCCCATTATAAATGGGTGTAAGCGTCAAAATAGGAAATGTGTAAAAGGTGCCTTACAGTTTAGTGGTTTTGGTCAACAACACTAAACTGTTGCCTCCATTCCGAGCTCTTTAATCTTGCGTGTTAGCGTATTACGACCCCAACCCAACAATTTGGCTGCATCTTGGCGACGCCCACCCGACTTACGCAAAGCCGTTTCAATCATCACTCGCTCAAACTGAGGTGTGGCGCGATCTAATAATCCCATGTCGCCTTGCGCTAATTGACGTTCGGCCCAACGGCGCAACACTTCAACCCAATCGTTACTGCCATTGTGTTCGACTTTTTCTTCTTGTAACTCCGGTGGTAAGTCTTCCACGTTAATCTCTTGCCCAGGTGACATAACGGTTAACCAACGGCAAATGTTTTCTAACTGCCGCACATTACCCGGCCAACTTAAGCGTGCTAAATACGCTTGTACGTCTTCCGATAATGTTTTGGCTTCCACATTCAGCTCTTTTGCCGCCCCACTTAAGAAATGGCTCGCTAATAAAGGTATATCTTCACTGCGTTCACGCAATGCGGGAATATGAATTCGAATCACATTTAAACGATGAAATAAATCTTCCCGGAATAAATTTTCTTTTACCCGCGTTTCTAAGTTTTGGTGGGTTGCGGCAATAATACGTACATCCACTTTAATCGGGTTATGGCCCCCCACACGATAGAATGTACCGTCTTGCAGCACACGTAATAAGCGTGTTTGTAATTCCGATGGCATATCACCAATTTCATCGAGGAACAGAGTACCGCCATCGGCTTGTTCAAAACGGCCTTGGCGTGCGGCCTGGGCACCGGTAAAAGCACCTTTCTCATGACCAAATAATTCAGACTCTAATAAATCATGGGGAATCGCTGCGGTGTTTAATGCAATGAATGGTTTATCTGCACGGGGACTATGTCGGTGTAAGGCCTGTGCTACTAATTCTTTACCGGTACCCGACTCACCATTAATTAACACGGTAATATTGGAACGCGATAAACGACCAATAGCGCGAAATACTTCTTGCATGGATCCGGCGCCACCAATGATTTCTGTGTCTTGTGCCGTGCTAAGGTTGGTATCGACTTGTGGTTTAGACGATAAATCAATGGCGCGGCGGGTTAACTCAACTGCTTCATCTACATCAAACGGTTTGGGTAAGTATTCAAACGCACCGCCTTGATACGCGTTAACAGCACTATCTAAGTCAGAATGTGCCGTAATAATAATGACCGGAAGCGCTGGATTATAGGTATGAATGCGCTCTAATAAAGTAAAGCCATCCATGCCGGGCATCCGAATATCGGAAATAATCACATCCGGTTGTTGTTTATCTAGAATACGTAATGCGCTATCACCGTTTTCAAATGTTCGCACTTCCATACCGGCGCTTTTCAGTGCTTTCTCTAGCACCCAACGTATTGAACGATCATCATCAACAACCCAAACCGTTTCCATTGCTACTGTTTCCCGTTGTTTAATTCAATTGGTAATATGATGGAAAATATTGTCTGACCCGGATGACTTTCGCACTCAACGAGTCCACCATGTTGGTGAATTAAACGTTGCGTGATAGATAAGCCTAACCCCGTTCCCTCAGCACGACCTGTTACCATGGGAAAAAAGATTTTTTCTTTTATTTCCTCTGGTACACCAGGACCATCATCTATGACATCTATTTTCACCGCCAAACGTGCCTGCTTTTGGCCAATAGTAAATTTACGCAGCACACGTGTACGTATAACGATATGACCACTATCGCCTAATGCCTCATAGGCATTATTGACGATGTTTAACACCGCCTGTATTAATAAATCCGGATCGCCCTGTATCTCTGGAATACTCGGGTCATAATCACGTTGAATTTTTATTTTGGTTTTATTGTTGCGCAGTACGATATTGCGTACGTACTCAATGATCTGATGTAGATTTACTTGCGTGGCTTTTAACATGCCACTGGGACCTAATAGACGATTGACCAGCTTCTGTAACCGATCAGCCTCATCGATGATCACGCGGGTATATTCTTTTTGCTCTTCGCTATTGAGCTCACGTTCGAGTAACTGTGCAGCGCCGCGCAATCCACCCAATGGATTTTTAATTTCATGCGCCAAGCCACGCAGTAAATCTTGCGTTGCGGCTTGTTGCGATACCAGATTGTCATCCCGAGAAATACGTAATAAGCGATCGATGGGCGTCACTTCTAACAGGATCTGTATTTCACCAAACGCTGACTGCAAAGGATTAACGGTAAAATCTACCATCGCCTCTTTGCCATTGATCAGCTCGACCGCCTGCTCATGCTTTGAAAAGGGATGATGGGTACTAATCGATTCCTCAATCAGATCATTGATGGGCTCACAGCTAATGATCAGCTCGTGCAGGGGCGTGCCCTGCAAGTAGCGCTGACTCATACCAAACAACATTTCCGCAGAAGGGTTGGCATAGAGCAGCTTCAACTTATCATCTAATAACAACACCGCGGCACTTAAGCCATCTAAAATGCGCTGATGTAGTTCAGTTTGTATCATCGGTACCGCCACCATAGGTTCCATTTTGCAAGTTCCAAACCAGTTTTTGAGCCCGATTGCCGTTTTTGGGCATTTAATTTTTTAGTCATTTTTTCTATACAATTCAATAAGTTAATATAACCCTCAGTGATGAAAATGGGATTAAACACTGTTTGATAGCACCGTTTTGGTGCGAGGGTATTTTTAGTATAGGACAATGCGCACCATGATG
>CAZPAE010000485.1:0-2862 GCA_964584455.1 uncultured Thioalkalispiraceae bacterium | reverse complement strand
GCTCTTCTTCATAAACCCAACAAGCATAGCCCACAATACGCATCGATTTGCTCTTCTTCATAAACCCAACAAGCATAGCCCACATTGAGACAATCCCGGAAAATACCGCGGGTCCACGGAAAATGATAGGTTTCCCGTTCCAACGCCACAACCGCATCCAAGTCGGCTTCGGACATGGGACGTAAACCAATTTTGGGGCTAATGACTGCACTCATGGTGTGATATCTATTATGCGCCTAGTTCGATTGTATTGTTTTACACGCAAACAGCAAGTCATCCCAGGCCTTACGCTTTTCCAATGGTGAACGTAATAGATAGGCGGGATGATATGTCACGATAAACGGCGTCTGGGTTTGCGGTAAATAATGCAACTTACCGCGCAAACGCGCCAATGCGGCATCGGTTTTTAATAACCGTTGGGCGGCAATTCGGCCCAGCGCCAAGACTAACTTGGGCTGGAGCAAATGAATTTGCTGATAAAGATATTCTGCGCATTGGGCTGCTTCTTCGGGTTTGGGATCCCGGTTATTTGGCGGGCGACATTTGAGAATGTTTGCAATATAGACAGACTGGCGTGCTAAACCAATGGCACGCAACATCTCATTCAACAATTGGCCAGCACGCCCCACAAAAGGCTCCCCTTGGCGATCCTCGTCCGCTCCTGGGGCTTCACCGATAATCAGAATATCCGCTTGATGACTGCCCACCCCAAACACCGTTTGAGTGCGGGTTTTGTGTAATTCACAGCGTTTGCACTGGCGTACCGCTTGCTCAAGCGCGGTCCAGTCAGTTGATGGCTCGGCATTTACAGGGGACTCAATAGGTGCAGGGGCTGCGGATGTCTGGGCCACAACCGCCTGTTCGGCGCTAGATTCCTCGCTTCCCTGAGGTACCCAACGGGTAATTCCCATAGCATCTAAACTGGCTTGTTGTTTTTCCGTCAGTGCCATGCGGCAAGCTCTCCCCTAGTTCGGGGAGATTATGCCATAGATTGAGCCAAAACTAGATATCGCCGGTTTGCGGATGCGCCTTAGGGCTATTACCCCAAAGCTTATTAAGGGCATTCACATAAGCCTTGGCCGAAGCCACCACAATATCAGTATCCGCGCCCTGGCCATTCACCACCCGGCCATTTTTCTGAAGTCGCACTGTCACCTCACCTTGTGAGTCAGTACCACTGGTAATGTTGTTCACCGAATACAGTTGCAACTCACTACCACTTTGGCAAATCCCTTCTAATGCCTTAAAGGTTGCATCCACCGGGCCACCGCCTTGCGCATCGGCCGCTTTCTCTTGCCCATCCACTTCAACGGTTAGTGCGGCATGGGGTTTTTCACCGGTTTCAGAACACACTCTCAATGAAACCAACCGAACCCGTTCATTCTCAGCTGCTAAATTTGCGTCGGTCACCAAAGCTTGCAAATCATCATCATACACTTCATGTTTTTTATCGGCTAAATCTTTAAACCGCGCAAAAGCTTCATTGAGTTCCGCTTCTGAAGCCAGTTCGATACCTAATTCTTTTAACCGCGTCTTAAATGCGTTACGCCCAGAATGTTTACCTAACACCATCCGGTTTTCAGACCAACCCACATCTTGAGCACGCATAATTTCATAGGTTTCACGATTCTTAAGTACACCATCCTGATGAATGCCCGACTCATGGGCAAAGGCATTGGCACCTACAATGGCTTTATTCGGTTGCACCGCAAACCCGGTAATCCCTGCCACAAGGCGCGAACAACTCACGATTTGCGTGGTATCAAGTTGCTCTACCTGACAAGGGAAAACATCTTTTCTTGTCTTCACTGCCATCACGACTTCTTCTAATGAGGCATTCCCCGCCCGCTCACCTAAGCCGTTAATTGTACATTCCACCTGGCGCGCGCCATTCATCACAGCCGATAACGAATTCGCCACAGCCAAACCTAAATCATTATGGCAATGCACCGAGAACACGGCTTTATCAGAGTTAGGCACACGTTCACGTAAGTTCTTAATCAAACTCCCAAATTGCGTTGGGATGTTATAGCCCACCGTATCCGGTATATTCACTGTCTTGGCACCGGCATCAATCACCGCTTCTAGCACGCGGCATAAAAAGTCTAGATCCGAGCGCCCAGCATCTTCTGGGGAGAACTCCACATTATCCGTAAACTGGCGGGCTTTTTTAACCGCATTAACCGCTTGCGCTAATACTTGCTCTGGCTCCATCCGCAATTTCATTTTCATATGAATTGGCGATGTGGCAATAAAGGTATGAATACGCCCCGAGTTAGCATCTTTGAGTGCTGCGCCTGCGGTTTCGATATCTTTATCAAGCGCCCGTGATAAAGCGCAAATCGTACTGTCCTTCACCGCATTGGCAACCGCCACCACCGCGTCAAAATCACCGGGGCTGGCGATCGGAAAACCGGCCTCAATCACATCCACATGCATGCGCTCCAGTGCCTTGGCAATACGCACCTTTTCCTCTTTGGTCATTGAGGCACCCGGACTTTGCTCCCCATCACGCAAAGTGGTATCAAAAATAATTAACTGATCACTCATGTCACTCTCCAACACAACCTACCCCTAGCAGGTTATGAAACTAATATTGATTTTTTAAATTAGGTGCGCGAAACCCCGCGCTGTAGACGTTTAAGCTGCCCCACCGGGCAGGAGTAACAGGCCCAGTAGCTGGGTAGGAAGGGTAGAAAATGTCGTGTTCGTCTGACTCATGACACTAACTATAACCGCTCAAATGGCATTTGCCAAGTTCAGATTTCGTTCAGCTAGCACTGCTTACACTAGCCCGCAATTCAATGATGCAAAGGAGTTACTAGCATGAAATATTCAACCTATCTTGCCGCCCTCGGACTG
>CAZPAE010000484.1:0-2889 GCA_964584455.1 uncultured Thioalkalispiraceae bacterium | reverse complement strand
CATTTTCTGCTGCAGCTTTATGTGCTCTGAAGTTCCGATCTATTGCCTCTCTTTGGGCATCATACCAATCTTCCGTCTCAGCCCTGCAGTCTGCGAACGCTTTTGCGCAATCATCCCTGTCGCACGCAGTTTTAGTAGCATTTACACTTTCACACTGAATTGAATCTTGTCGGCATTTCTCTGCTCGCTGGCTAAATCGACGATTTGCATGTGCATGAGATTCCGCCTTACGCGCATCAAGCGACTTTAATACTTCTTGTGCTCGATTGTAGGATTCAAGAGCAATCGCAGCAGCGACAATGTCACACCCGAAGTCCCGAGCCATCAGTTGTGCCAGCCTATACATTCTTAAGAATGCTATTGGAGTTAGACCGTACATGTCACTGTAGACATATGGTGAATTATGCGAGTACCCGTATAGGTTTAATTCATCACCCGTCATACCGATGGGATCAGCCGCTAGATATCTACCGACGCCAGGGTCATAATCTCTAAAATAGTTGTAATGTAAACCTGATTCTGCATCATAATACTGGCCTGGATACCTTAGATTGTACTCAATTGTTCCACCAATATTCGTCGCGAGACCAAATGGTTCATAATCTGCACTCCAAACACTTGCACCAGCATTATTTGTGATTAGCTGCACTGTACCCAACTGATCCACGTGAGTATAGTAAACGTCACCTCCGTTAGTCGGAACATTTTCTACAAGTGCAATTTTTTTATTCCCTAACCAAACATATTCCCTCTGTATGACATGAGCACCATTGGATTCGAATAACAAATTCCCTGCCTCATCATAATGATACAGTACTTTAACTGCACCTGACTTTTCTACTCGCTGCCCTTTACCGTTATACGCATAGGCTGTAGTACCTGTTGCAGTTGTCGCACTGTGTTTGCGATTTGCATCGTTATAATCATAAGTATTACTATTCAATATAGTTACGTTACCATTAAGGTCATGCGTAACAATATCAGTATCGACCTCGCTTAAACGGTTACTATCCGAGTAATACATATAATTTACAGATGGATTTCCATCAATACTTAAAGCCTCTCGGTTACCTACTTCATCGTAGCTGTAATCGTATATACCATATGCGCCAGACGCATCATCAAGCCGATCCAGATTGTCGTAGTTGAATAGTTGGTCTTTGTTCTCAGAAGTCAGATCATCAATTGCTTTAATATTGTCCACGACATCATAATCATAATGCCTGTTATATAAAGGCCCAAGATTTTGGTCAGTGAGTCTATAATCCTGATCGTATGTTTGATCGAGCAAAAGACCATTGAACCAACTCATATCCTCCAACGGGCCGAATGGCATGTACACAAGGTTACCCACTATGACTTGTGCAGCCCCTCCTGGCAACGTAGTAGTAACCTCTCGGATTTGTCGGAGATTATTATCTCTATTGTAAGTTACGATTCGATTACTGGGATATGTGACACTCGTCAATTCATCATTCAAATCATATCCATATTTGGTTACATATGGAGATGATGCGCCACTTGGCAAATATCTCTTCTCCACCATGTTCCCATAAAGATCGTAGTCATATTCCGTTACACCCTCTCCGTCCTCCATCCCTGTTAAGTGCCCCAACCCATTTGGGCGCTCATCGTAGGTATAAGTCACATTTAGATTGGCATCCGGATATACTTTGCTAATTATTCGGTTGAGATCATCATAGCCGTAAGTAACTGTCACACCTCTTGCATCTGTCTGTGTTTCTTTATTGCCTGTCAAATCATATGTATATTGGCTCGTGCCCGTATCTGGGCTAGTGAGCTGTTCCAGCTGCCCGAGATCATTGTATATATATTCAGTTCTGAATACGTTTGCCAATTGGCTTGCTCTCGGGTCAGTAACATATCTCAGGCGATTTCTGTCATCGTATTCATAAATGGTATTATTTCCGTCTGCGTCTCGTATATTCGTAAGACGATTGAGTGTGTCATATGTGTAGACTGTTGCTGGACGCATAAGCGCATCTGTGACAGTCACTCTATTGCCTTTTGCATCGTATGAATATCGTGCACTTTGACCTAGTGCACCGACACTCTGTTCTAATCTATTCAAGTCATCGAATATTGCAGTTGAGGATTTAACCGGTACGCTAACGCCAATACGGTAATAGTCGGTCGATGTACGATGACCTAAAGCATTGACACCATACTCGATGTAATTACCATCTCCATCTGTGATTCGCACCAGTCGATTTTCAAGATCATATGTCATCAGTGTTTCAGTATTATCCGTGTCACTGTACGCACCACCGTAGCTAATCAAATTTCCGGAACTATCGTATTTCATTGATGATTTCAGCTGCTCTGTCCCTGCGCCCTCCCTGCGATAGAGATGCGTGAGTCGGTTCTGATCATCGTATACCATTCGCGTGATATCTAACTGATCTTGCGGCAGAGTCAGATCTTTACGAATGTACTCCAGATTGCCATCCGTATCGTAATCGTAAGTTGTTAGATGATTCAATGCATTCGTCACAGTTCTACGTCGATTCTTATCGTCATATGTTGTGATTGTTGTATGATTTCTGGCGTCAGTTACATGGGTCCTGTTTCCATTGCCATCGTATAAGTAAGTCATTTCCAAATCAGGCAGCTCTACCCCTTGAGTATCCCGATAGAAAGTTCTGGTTATATATCTGCCGTTATACTGAGACCCGTACTCATGCTCCATCACTACGCCGTCTGGGTATCTGGTCGTTTTCAACATATTGTTATTGTTGTATGTGTATGACGTTTCCAGATAATCCAAGCCATTATCTTTATAGCGCCGAATTTTATCGACTGTCGTTGGTTTACCAGTCAGTGGATCATGATTGTATATGGTTTCTGTTTTAAATATTTTCTCTGGAT
>CAZPAE010000483.1:0-2890 GCA_964584455.1 uncultured Thioalkalispiraceae bacterium | reverse complement strand
CTCCACCTGTTGGTCCTGCTCTAGGTCAGCACGGTGTGAATATCATGGAATTCTGTAAAGCGTTTAATGCGCAAACACAGCAGGTTGAGCAAGGTTTACCGATTCCTGTTGTCATTACGGTTTTCAGTGACCGTAGTTTTACCTTCATTACTAAGACACCACCGGCCTCTATTTTGATTAAGAAAGCGGCAGGTGTGCAAAAAGGCTCTGGCGTACCTAACCGCGATAAAGTGGGCAAGGTGACACGCGAGCAGCTCGAAGAAATTGCCAAGACCAAAGAGCCCGATATTACCGCTGCTGATATGGATGCGGCTGTGCGTACGATTGCTGGTACAGCGCGTAGCATGGGTATTGAAGTGGAGGGTGTGTAAGATGGCGAAGCTGACTAAACGACAAAAAACAATCCAAGAAAAAATCGATCGCAGCAAGCTTTACCCAGTGGATGAAGCCATGGCGTTACTAAAAGATTTACCCAAAGCAAAATTCACCGAATCCATTGATGTTGCTATCAACTTAGGCGTCGACCCGCGTAAATCGGATCAGGTTGTACGTGGTTCAACGGTGTTACCTCACGGTACCGGTAAAGATGTCACGGTTGCAGTGTTCGCCCAAGGCGAAAATGCAGATAAGGCCAAAGCGGCTGGTGCAGATATTGTGGGTTTTGAAGACCTCGCCGAAGACATTAAAAAAGGCAATATGAATTTTGATGTGGTGATTGCCACGCCAGACGCGATGCGTGTGGTAGGTCAATTAGGTCAAATTTTAGGTCCACGTGGCTTAATGCCAAACCCGAAAGTGGGTACGGTGACACCTGATGTGGAAGGCGCGGTGAAAAATGCCAAAGCTGGTCAGGTTCGCTACCGGACAGATAAAGCCGGTATCATCCATTGCCCTATTGGTAATGTTGAATTTGATCCTAGCAAATTAGAAGAGAATTTAGCGGCCTTAGTAGCAGACTTGAAAAAAGCCAAGCCGGCTTCTGCCAAAGGTCAGTATCTTAAAAAAGTCACTGTCTCCACTACCATGGGGCCTGGCTTAGCGATCGATAGCGCATCTTTCGCTTAATACGAACGTTTACCGAGTTGAGTTTCAGCTTGGTAACTCAGACTTTGTGGTTTGCCTGGTTTAACCAGGTTAGCCATCAAAGACCGTAGGTACCGTAAGGCATAAATCGTTAGAGCCTACGTAGATGGTGAGCCCGTTATTTCGGCCCACTGTAATTTAGGTTGTGATGCATCGCATCGCATTGTTTTATTCATTAAAGAGAGGTGAATTCGCGTGGCACTCAGTCTTGAGCAAAAGAAAGCGATTGTGGCTGATGTCGCCGAAATTGCTGCTTCTGCGCATTCTGCGGTAGCTGCTGAATATGCTGGTCTTTCATCCAATGATATGAATGACCTGCGTTCAGAAGCGCGTAAAGGTGGTGTGTATCTTCGCATTGTGAAGAACTCATTAGCTAAACGTGCCGTAGAAGGAACAGAATACGCATGTATGAGCGAGACCTTCACCGGTCCATTGATCTTGGCTTTCTCACAAGAAGACCCAGGTTCAGCGGCCAGAGTGATCAAGGCTTTCGCAAAAGAACATGACAAATTGGTGGTTAAATCATTATCAGTTGGCGGGCAGTTATTGCCAGCAGCGGATATTGAGCGACTTGCATCGTTGCCAACGAAAGACCAGGCAATCAGTATGTTGATGTCAGTTATGCAAGCACCGATTACCAAACTTGCTCGTACTATCAACGAAGTACCTGGCAAGATGGTGCGTACCTTTGCAGCAGTTCGGGATCAGAAAGCCGCGGGTTAAGAAGATACTTTTTAACCAGCATAGACACGAATATTCACGCCTCATTTTGAGGTACTTTTAAATTTAGGAGACACAAAATGGCTGTATCGAAAGAAGACATTTTGGATACCATTTCAAACATGACCGTAATGGAAGTTGTTGATTTAATTGAAGCAATGGAAGAAAAGTTCGGCGTTTCTGCCGCTGCTGCTGTTGCTGCAGCGCCGGTTGCGGCAGCTGGTGGTGACGCCGGTGGTGCTGCTGAGAAAGACGAATTTGATGTCGTACTTGCTTCATTTGGCGACAACAAAGTGGGCGTTATCAAAGCCGTTCGCGCTATCACCGGTTTAGGCTTGAAAGAAGCCAAAGAAATGGTTGAAAGTGCACCATCTGCATTGAAAGAGGGTGTAGCGAAGGCGGAAGCCGAAGAGATGAAGAAGCAGCTTGAAGAGGCTGGTGCTCAGGTTGAGCTTAAGTAAGGTTTTTCACCTGTTTTGTAAGTCGGGGATTCCCTTTTTAGAGAAAAACCGACTATACTTAGCGACTTCAGGTGACATCTTTATCTTATAGAACATAACAGCTACCACTAGCCGGTGCCCGAAAGGACACTGGCTAGTGCTGTTGTGTTTGCGTTTATATAGTATCGAGCCGCACAGGCTCTTGTGATAAACAGACAGAGGGCGATGAAAAATGGGTTATTCATATACCGAGAAAAAACGCATACGTAAAAATTTCGGTAAGCAAGCCAGCGTATTGGATGTACCTTATCTACTTGCAACACAAATCAACTCATATCGAGCTTTCCTCCAGGAGGGCACGAAGCCGGATGAGCTAAGAGACCAAGGTCTTAATGCGGCTTTTAAGTCTGTTTTCCCAATTACCAGTTACTCAGGTAATGCGGCATTAGAATATGTCAGCTATCGCCTGGGTACGCCTACCTTTGATACCAAAGAATGTCTGATTCGTGGTGTGACCTATGCTGCACCTTTACGCGTAAAAGTGCGTTTGATTATTTATGACAAAGAGTCAAAAACGCCAACCGTTAAAGACATTCGCGAGCAAGAAGTGTACATGGGCGATCTTCCTCTGATGACCCCCACTGGTA
>CAZPAE010000482.1:0-2894 GCA_964584455.1 uncultured Thioalkalispiraceae bacterium | reverse complement strand
TCAGCATTAAACAAGTATTATAGGTGTTGGCGAACGCTGTTGTTGTTTTATGTTTGGTAGCTTAGTCATCATGATATTTATATAGATGTTGCGTGATGTCAGTGTCGTTGGGTGTGAACGTTGAGATGTTGTCATCCAAAAAGTCTACATCAATGTAGATAGATTGATTCGGATGGAATATTAATTAAAACGAGGATGGAGTCAATGTCTCAATATATAAAAAAAATTGTTATCTCTTGTTTATTTCTAGTGTCGAGTAGTGCCTATGCCTACGAGATTATCGACAGTGTTACCACCACAACGCAACGCGTTACCAATGCATCAGACGCTACTGTCTATACCCCGGCGTATATTCGTCATGAGTATTCGCGTCGGCCCGCATTTAATGTTGATAGTAGTCGCGCTGTGATGACGAGCAGTAATGGTTTTCTACATCTTTACCAAGTGGGTGCAGATGGTAGCTTTACCTATTCGCATATTTTGGATCAAATCGGTACCGCCAATAGTGAGCCAAACTGGCATCCTACCGACCCAAATCTAATCTATGTATTAAATCCGTTCGGGGTTGGCATGCAAATACATTTGTATGATGTGCGGGATCAATCATTGCAGAGTACCACTGATCTCGGTTCTGTTATTCAGGCCTTAGGCGGCGGTTTCGCCACTGCTGATCGTGCCTATACAGGAAAGGAAGGCCGCCCATCACGTGATGGTAATATATGGTGTTTTACGGTTTTTAGTGGTGAAAGTTGGGAGATGCGGGGTATGGTTGCATATGATCTCTCTCTTAATCAGATTGTGGCATCACGTGAAACCAGTGAATGGATCGATGCTATCTCTGCCTCAGTGAATGGGGATTATTGTGTTGCTTTAGGGGGCAATGGTATTCGCTCTTATCCCATTAGTGACAATCAATTTAATACTTTTCGCCAAATTCATCAGCAAGTAGAACACACTGATATGGCATTAGATGCCGATGGGCGTGATGTGCTGGTGTATATCGACTCTCTCAATGATGGACATATAAAAGCAGTAGATCTGGCTACTGGCGAAACGGCAATGTTACTGAATACCTGGGATATTTCACCGCCACCTGCGGCACACATGTCTGGTATCGGTTATGCACAACCGGGTTGGGCGATTGTATCCATGTTTATGGGTAACAATACAACGTTCCACTACAATAAAGTACTGGCTATTGAGTTAACCAGTAATCCTCGTATCGAAGTGTTAGCGGATAACCAACATTTAGGTAATTCAGCTTACTTTCTTCAACCACAAGCAGTAGTGAACCAACAATTAGATAAAGTCTTATATGCTAGTGACATCAGCGGTGAGCTTGCTAGTTATTTGGTTTCTATTGAGCAGGCTTTACCGACTGCACGGGGTATTTTAGAAGGTGGCACCACACCTCCCGATGATCCACCACCGCCATCTGGTGATGATTTGACGATAACCACTGATGAGACTATCTACTTCCAACAAGATGGGGATATTCAAGTATCAGTACAAACCAGTCGTGCTGCCCAGTGCCGTTGGGATTATTCAGATGGTAATAGTTATCCATT
This sequence comes from uncultured Thioalkalispiraceae bacterium, assembly GCA_964584455.1. Taxonomy (GTDB): domain Bacteria; phylum Pseudomonadota; class Gammaproteobacteria; order UBA6429; family Thiohalophilaceae; genus CAZPAE01. Next base: position 1,326 of record CAZPAE010000482.1, on the reverse strand, counting down.
TGCTGCGCTGTCGATGGATTTAACCACCAACGATGACCTCACGCATACCTTCAGCGAATATGCTTGGAATGATCATACACTTTATGTTGTGTGCCAGGCAGCTGATGATAACAGTGAAGCTGAGCAGTTGATCCAAGTGGTACGTGGCGATGCACCGCCGGAAGGTTTAGCCATTTCTGGTGATAACCCGGTTTATTTCCCACAAGAAGGTTTTATCACTATTGATGTGACAACTAGTGTCGCTGCGGATTGCCGTTGGGATTATGCCGATGGTAATAACTACCCATTTGATGTGTTGTACCAAGATATGAGTACCGCGGATAATCTTACCCATAGCTTAACGGAGTATGCCTGGGCCGATCATGAGCTCATTGTGGTATGCCAAGCACAAGATGATAGCGAAGCAACCCAATTCATCGATGTGCTAAGTGGTAGTCCACCCGCACCCTAGTATATATAATAAGTATAAATCGACCGTTGATTAGCCCTGCACAGTAGTGCAGGGCTTTATTATAGATATTCATCTATCTTTTACGAATGAATTATTGATTGGTACCAATTATTAGTTCCCCCTAAGCTTCTATCCACGCATAATCACAAAATAGCGCAATTATGTGCTGAATATTTCTGTAAGTGTATGATTAAACTAAGAACATATGTTTATATCGATTCTTTGCAACCGCAGTTAGCCGAATATATGGCGACGGTATCGCAAGGTTTTCCCCCTGTGCCGGGGGATGCATGCTTATGGGTGGAAGTCTCACCGGGGATGGCTGTGCACCATTTGAGTGATATGGCTTTAAAGGCGACGCGGGTGCATTTAACGCAACTTGTGGTTGAGCGGGAATTCGGTTCCATGGTGATTCACCATCGTGATCAAAGCGATGTGCGCGAAGCCGGGCGTGTGATGTTGGGCCGTATGAATGCCGAAATCAGTGAGCGCCAAGAGTGTCACGTTGCTTGGAATGAAGTGATTCGGGGTATGACCCCTGGGCATACCGTGGTGATTAATCGCCAAAATCGCAGCGGTTCGATGATCTTGCCTGAGCACAGTATGTTCATTTTAGAAACGGAGCCGGCAGGTTATATTATTTATGCCGCTAATCAGGCCGAGAAAGCTGCGAATATTAACTTGGTTGATGTTCGGGCGGTGGGTGCTTACGGTCGTTTAACCTTATCTGGTCGAGAGGCCGATGTGGATGAAGCCGCAGCGGCAGCCCTTGCCGCGATTGCGTCACCCTCACGCTAAGTTATGCATCGCGAAACCTTACTTAACCTCCTGACCCAACACCAAACACGGTTTATGGAAGAGGCGGGTTATGTTCG
>CAZPAE010000481.1:0-2898 GCA_964584455.1 uncultured Thioalkalispiraceae bacterium | reverse complement strand
ATCTTTTTATAAACTAATGGGGTTTATGTCTCGTTAGATAAAAAAAGGCCGGCAATAAGCCGGCCGTTAATAGGTAATTCACAGATATTTCACTGCTTGACGGAGAGCTGTAGTGTCTTTTTCCATTCAGCGACGCTAGCATAATCTAAGTAGTGGTCACCAAGAATGAATTCACCTAAAGCCACAAAGTCTTGTTTTTCAGGGCTACCATTTTGTACATGAATCACATTGCCTTCGGTATCAAAAAATACATAGGCCGGAGTACTGATAATCCCTTTCATGGCAACAAATTCTGCTTCTGATAACTCTTCGCCTGCTGGGCAGGTGACATTGAATTGTTGTGAAGCATAGGTTTCATAAACCTGGAATTTGTCTTGGTAAAAGTCACGCATTTTTTCCGACTTGGCTAATTGCTCGGTGAACTGTGAGCAGTTATCGCAAGATTTCTCGGTATAAATGAGCATGAGTCGCTTGCCTTGATCATGTGCCTCCTGGCTAAGTGAAGAAAGATCCATTTCAGTGATCGAGGTGCTAATTGAGTTGTCAGAAGCAAGTGCTGACATGCTGAATGCTGTGAAAAAACAGCCTGCAATCAGTTGCTTACAAACTGATAAAACTGACTTTTGCATAATCGTTCCTCCATGAGGACAGTAGTGAAAGTAACATTAGGACAGTTTCAGTATTGCAGTTTCTAAACGCTGTGCGGTATTGCAAATGAGACAGTCAATTATCCAAACAAGACAAAATAGCCCTATATCGTCATGGTATGAAATGGGTTGGCGTTTGCCCGGTGATACGCCGGAACATGGCAATAAAAGCACTGGGTTGCTTGTAACCTAATTCATAAGCCGTTGCGCTAATAGAGTAGCCTTTTTCTATATACACAAACGCTTTGAGAACACGAATATGCTGTAGCCATTGCCCAAAGCTCAATCCGGTTTCCCTTTTAAAATGGCGGCTCAGTGTTCGAGTGCTCATGGCCAGTTGCTGCGCCCAATAAGTCAGGTTGCCTTCATTTTCCGGGTGCTCAAGTAACATATTGACCAGTTTTCGTAGTCGTTGAGAAGTCGGAATGGGAACAGCAATTTTTGCCGGCTGTAAAAATTGCAATTGGTCTAATATTACCGAATGCATTCTTTTTTCAGCACCATGGATGGCCGACATATCAAAGCATGCGGCTGTTTGGGTGAGTTCTTTTAGCAGGCTAGTTAAGTGTAATAGCTGCGCATGGTCTGCGAGTTTTTGACTAATGCTTGGATCAAGGAATAAAGAGCAATACTCAACGGGCATAGCCGCGGTGACGTTATGAGTGATGCCGGGTGGAATCCATACGGCGAACTGTGCAGGTACAACAAAAGTAGGGCCACTAGTGCTGATTTGCAGGCTCCCAGTGCTGGCATAAATGAACTGACCGCGTAAATGCTTATGCGGTTGAATTTGATGCGCACGGTCAATTTGTACCGTGTCGGCAAACATGGGGCGATTGGGATCAACGATGTCACCGATGTCTGAAGCATCGATAATGGGTAAAGCGGCTTGCATATGAAATACCTCCTGCAGGCTGGAGGGGCGCTTAACCGAAAATAACCCCACCAACACTCATAAAATAGTCTTGTCTGTCGCAACAGGCAAGCTAGTTTTGTCCTAAGTTACAGGTGCCTATGCGATTGATAGGGGCGGTATCATGGCGATGCACCGAGATATCGAATAACGTATTTCACCAAAAAAATAAACAATGAAATAGTCTTAAGTCGCAAAACTGCGATCTAGGTATTAATAATAAAACCGACTATCTTTCAAATTGTGCGTATTAAAGGTGACATAATGATGAATAGTAACGTGTGGGCCGGCTGTAGTCACATCATTTTGCTTTGGATGATGCTCTTTACACCTCATCTGTTAGCGCTTGATCGCGAACAGGCAGCTATAGAGCAATTAATTGCATCGAAATCGCCACCCATAGGTGTCGTGTTTGAGATTGTGGGCGGAAATGATAAGACATTATTAGCTGCACTAAAGCGGAGTGAACATTATATAGCGCAGTTAAAACAACAATACCCTAGATTGAAGTTTGTCATTATCAGTCATGGCTATGAGCAGTTTTCTTTGCAGACATCTCATCAAGCACAACATTTGATATTGCACGATCAAGTACAACAGATGGTGCAAAATGAAAACGTACCATTGCAAGTTTGTGGTGCACTTGCTCGAAACGAGTCAGTGAAAGCATCAGCGTTTCCCGATTATGTGGAAGTGGTGAGTTCAGGACCGCAGGCAATTCAAAATTATATCCAACAGGGTTACCAGCTCATTGAAATGAGTGTTATCGAATAAAATTTTGTTATGAATCGCCGAGCGTGCTGTTTAACGGTTGGTGATGAACCCTCATTCATTCTCTTCTTCGTATATCGTCGACACAGATTATTTCTATAAGGTTGAGTGTCGCTATTGCGATATTACCTGACAAAACAAAAACAGTTTTACGTTATTAAATTAGCATAGCAATTCTGCATGGTGTTTTTGTGAATGATGTGGTTCCCCGTTTTGTATGAAATGTATTGCTGTTTAGACATAACATGGTGTTGTTCATAATAGAAAATGTTGTTGTTTAACATTGGTGAAATAACAAATCATCAATGTTATTTATATCGCCTAACTTAAAACAAATCTGTTATAAAAAATATAATGCACCGTTATGTTTTTTTATCCTTACGCACATCTTACAGCTGCGACATAAAGTAGCAGAGATAATAAAACTCGTTTAATCACAAAACTCAGCTTGTCTCTATATTTACAGGATATAACGACATTGCGACATTGTTCGCTTGTTTTGATAACTGTGCACGCAGCTTGTTTTGAATAAAATAAAAGTCATACGTTTGTATATAAGTAAAACAT
>CAZPAE010000480.1:0-2901 GCA_964584455.1 uncultured Thioalkalispiraceae bacterium | reverse complement strand
GGTTATAACAAAGTGATTGAAGTCATCAACATTTTAGCAAATCGTGCTTGACTAGCCTACTCGTTAAAATTTCAAGGAGCCGTTCATGAAAAACAGCATAGGTACCCTATTTTCCACTGCAATATTAAGTTTAGTGACAACCAGTTTACATGCTGAGGTACAAACCAAAGAAATTACTTATACCCAGGGAGATACTAATTTAGTCGGGTATATTGCTTATGATGATAAATACACCGGTAAGCGCCCTGGCATCTTAGTGGTGCATGAATGGTGGGGACATAATGAGTATGTGCGCAAACGGGCTAGGATGTTGGCTGAGCTAGGTTATGTTGCTTTTGCGCTGGATATGTATGGTGAAGGGAAAGTCACCGACCATCCCAAAGAAGCGGGTAAATTTGCCAGTAAGCTGCGTAATGATATGCCATTAGCACGAACCCGCTTTAATGCGGCACTAAAACAGTTAGGTAATCACCCTAAGGCAGACCCGAACAAAATGGCGGCAATTGGTTACTGTTTTGGCGGTGGTGTGGTCTTAGAAATGGCCCGTGAAGGGGCCGATTTAGATGCTGTAGTGAGCTTCCATGGTAGTTTGGGGACAGCAAACCCTGCACAAAAAGGCAAAGTAAAATCTAAAGTGTTGGTCTTTAATGGGGCAGCTGATCCTTTTGTTAAGCCAGAAGCCATTGCTAAGTTTAAAAGTGAAATGACGCAAGCCGGGGTAGATTACGAATTTGTTAATTATCCTGGTGTGAAACATTCATTTACCAATCCAGATGCAGATATGTTTGCACAAAAATACGATATGCCACTGGCCTATTCTAAGGATGCTGACCTTCGATCCTGGCAAAAGATGCAGGATCTCTTTGCAACACTTTTCAAATAGGATAAACGCATAGTAGTAGTTTTGATTATAGCTATATTCGGATTTACTAACTTAGCAAAAATGTGATTATTTATGCATAATACGGATAGCATTCTGATCTAAGCTCTGGGCTTGGGTAAGGGATAACATTAAAAAACGGATAAACAATGGCTGCGTTAATTCAATTTGCAAGTGGGGCTCCGGGGATTAAGTATCGTTTAGATACGCGATACATTACCATTGGGCGCGAGAGTCAAGATAATACGATTTGCCTGCCTTGTGCTTTTGTCAGTAAGTATCATGCGCATGTTGAATTAATCGAGCGTATTGATGCACCTGGTGAGTATGATTACTATCTCGAAGACTTAGGTAGCACAAATCATACTTATCTGAATGATAAGCCCATTGAGCGTGCTCAGTTATCCCATGGCGATGTCATTCGAATTGGGAAAACAACATTGAAATTTGACATATCAGGTGAGCAGCCAAGATTATCGCCTTTAGATATTAATTTAGAACTACCACCTGTTTCACATAGTGGCACTTGGAATTTTAGCCGACGTTTGAGTGTAATTGGTCAAGGAGAATCATAGTATTTATGATGTAGACACTAATTCGCCGAACATAATAACACTATGGGTTGCCCCTCAAACAGAAGGCGGGGGGACGGACTTTTACATTACACTCAAGCCTGGAACAAATATTTCCAGGCTTTTTTATTTTACCGAATCAGATTTTTCTTCACGTTCGTATTGAATGCGATCGGGCGCGACGGCACCACCTGAAATAATAAATGTCATGGCTTCATCCATGGTCCAATCGGTTGAAACCAAATCTTCAAGCGGCACAATTTCTAAGTAACCAGATGTTGGGTTAGGGGTTGTTGGGACATATACCGCAGCTAATTGTTTTCCGGTTTTAGAGTCGGTGAGTACGCGGGTCACAAAGCCGACTGTTTTCATATACTGTGATGGGAACTCAATGAGTACAACACGCTGTACCTCATCGGGCTTTTTCTGTAATACGGATATAAACTTCTTAACCGAGCCGTAAACCGATTGCACTAATGGGATACGACGTATCACCATTTCGAAAAAAGCTAAAATACGACGACCAACTACTTTAGTTGTAATCCAACCTAACAGGTAGACCACTAGAATAGTAAGAATGACAGCAAAGCTATTAATGAACCAAGGCTCTAAAATCCATTGCGCTATATTGGGTGAATGCTTTTGTAATTGTGTTGCCAACCCTTTTGCCCAGGGCAACCCAATTTTTGAAAGCTGTTTAAGTAAAAACTCAAAAACAGCCCAAGTAACCCAAATAGGTATGAGTGTGAGTATACCTGTGATGAGATAGCGTTGAGAGCGGCGTATAAAACTAGCTTTATCGGACATAACTAATTGTCAGGAATCAGTTGCCGTAATGTATCGCGATCATACCACCACTTATCTTTGATAATTACATCAAGGACTTTGGCTAAGCGAGGTAAGAATAGGCTAGGCTCCTTTAGCTCGAGTTTTTCTATCCAAAATTCTAGCATTTCTTGGTCTTCGATTTGACTATGACGCTTAGCTACTTGTGCGATCATTTGGGTGGTTAAAAACTTAAGACTATCAGCTTGTTCATTTTCAGCACGCATATCGGCAATGTAATGGGCTGTCATAGCTGCAACCGCTGCCCCATCAGAGTTTGCCGGTGTTTCATCAATTACATGCTGCAGCATCGCAATACTGGTTTGCGGCGAAATAGGAAAAGTGACCGCTAACCAAATGCCATTGGCTAAGGCAATAATGGAATCGTCTAAATGACATTGAAACATCACATCACAGGATTCAACCGCCTGCTGCCAATGTTGTGCTTGGATAAAATAATCAAAGCAAGTACGTGCCGTTTGCCAGGCTGCTTGATGCTGTTCTAAGGCAAGTTGATCTGAGGCAATCTCTAACATTAATGTATAGCGCTCAATGTCGGGTGCATCGGCGGCGAGATTCTCTAACTGTGCTTGATGTGATGCGAGCAGGGCTTGCGTATCTTGG
>CAZPAE010000479.1:0-2913 GCA_964584455.1 uncultured Thioalkalispiraceae bacterium | reverse complement strand
GGCTATTTACGATAATCTGGCCGCCAGTATCTATAAGCAAGGTGAGCAAGCACGCTCAGAAGGGAAACTGGCAGCGGCAGTGGCGGCATTTAGTCGCGTTAAGAAAATCACCCCGGCTTCTCCATTAAGAGCTAATGCTGATTATGATGCTGCAGCCACCTTAATCGAAATGAAGCAATTTACACGGGCCTCTAAACTATTAGAGCAATTCCGGCGTGATTATCCTAAAAACAAACTAACCAAAACGATTCCAGAAAAGCTGGCCGTCATCTATAGCGAAACCGGTCAAAGCGGTCGTGCCGCTCGAGAAATGGAACGCTTAGCCAGTGCAAATCTAGCCACTAACCGCAAATACAGTGCTGATTTATTATGGCAATCGGCTTCTTTCTATGAGAAAGCCAAAATGAACAAAGATGCGCGCCGTGTATATACGCAATATATCAAACAACATCCGCAACCATTAGAACGTGCCATGGAAGCACGTCACCAACTCGCCGAAGCGGCTCGCAAACGGCGCGACAACCGTACTTGGGGTAAATGGTTACAAGAGATTATTCGTGCAGATGCCCGCGGTGGTGCGCAACGTACGGCGCGAACCCAATTTTTGGCCGCCGATGCCACACTGAAGCTGGCCGATGGACACTACCGTGTTTACAAACAAGCGCGGCTAAACCAACCGATCAAGAAAACCATTAAACGCAAAAAACAATTATTGCAGAACAGTATCAAAGCTTATGAAACCGCAATTAAGTATCGCGTAGCTGAAGTTACTACTGCGGCTACTTATCAAATCGGTGAAATCTATGCCGACTTCGCCAAAGCCTTAATGAATTCACCCCCACCCGCCGGTTTATCCGCTGAAGCCAAAGAGCAGTACCAAATTCTGTTAGAAGACCAAGCCTTCCCGTTTGAAGAAAAGTCGATTGATATTCATGTGGCGAATATTAAACAAATCAACGGTGGCATTTATGATAAGTGGGTTAAAAATAGTTTAAATAAGTTAAGAAAATTGCAGCCGGCCCGTTATGCTAAGGACGAAAAGATAGAAGACTATGTTGAAGCCATTTATTAATGCCAGCCTTGTCCTACTCTACCTCGGCCTGATCGGCTGCGCCGGTGGGCCAACCAACGATGCTAGCGATAACCGCGTGGGCATTGCCTCATCGGCCGATGTGGATGTGGAAGCACGTGTCGCCTACAGTCGTGCAGTGAGTCTGCTACAAGAAGGGCGTACACGTAGCGCGATGGAGCAATTCGCGGCAATTACTCAGCAATATCCTAACCTCGCCAGTGCCCATGTTAATTTAGGTATTCTCTACTTAAAGCAAGAACGTTACGAAGATGCACAACAATCGCTCAGCAAAGCGACACAACTGCGCCCAGATGATGCCATTGCCCAAAATCACCTGGGTATTGCCTATCGCCAATTAGGCAAATTTGATGAAGCAAAACAAGCTTACGCTGCGGCATTGCAAACCAATCCACAATATGCGAACGCCCATCTGAATTCCGGTATTTTATATGATATATACTTAGGCGAGTTGGCGCAGGCATTGCGACATTACGAACAATATAAAGCACTTATCAATGGATCCGATAAACAAGTAGATAAATGGATTATTGATTTGAAACGACGTCTAAAATAATACGCCAGCTGATGAGCAAGATGATGAAAAGATATACATTGTTAGCACTACTCTGCTTTGCTTGGCCCACCTATGCGGAAGAACGCCTCGATATGGAAGGTACCCGTATTCGTGGTAACCAAGAACTCCCTAAGGTGCTCTATATCGTGCCCTGGAAACAATCCGAAGTGCCTGATTTGAGCCAGCCTCCCTTAGAAAGCTTAATCGATGAAGCACTTGCCCCGGTTGAGCGTGACGTATTTCAACGCAAAGTCCGCTATTACGATGCAATCGGCACACAAGAAATAAGGAATAGTGAGAACTAGTCAGCAGATATGGTCAACTGGTTCATGCATCAATCACATTACACGAGAATGGTTTATAAATAAGTAAGCTGAGGACCTCAACAGGCCTTAGCAACATTTAGCACTGACAATCCTCAGGAGGTTATATGTACAACAGCGTTGTCAGCTTTTTCCAAGATGGTGGCTATTTTATGTACTTCATTATGATAGTACTGGCTATCGGCTTGGCAATCGCACTGGAGCGTTATCTGTATCTCACCGTGGCCAAGGCCAACAATCGACGCATGATGTCGAAAGTGATGCCACTATTGCAACGCGGTGATTACAAACAGGCTTATACCGTTGCCAGTAAATCCAATCATGCTGTCAGCCGTATGCTTTCACAAGGGCTATCACGTTATAAGTCAGCCAATAACCGTGATGATATCGAGACCGCTATGGAAGAAAGTATGATGGAAGTCATACCCCGTTTAGAAAAGCGGACGCATTATCTAGCCACATTCGCCAACATCGCCACGCTACTAGGCCTATTAGGTACTATTCTCGGTTTGATTAAAGCCTTTACCGCGGTCGCCCAGGTGGACCCCGCGTTAAAAGCAGAAATTCTATCGACCAGTATCTCGGTAGCGATGAATACCACGGCATTCGGACTGATGGCTGCTATTCCGTTGTTGTTGATTCATACGGTATTACAAACCAAAACCACTGAGATCGTCGATAGCTTGGAGATGGCGACGGTGAAGTTTGTCAATCTCATGATGCAACGTAAGAGTATCAGTAACGCCTCATGAGAAAACGTCATCGCCGTAACCGGCAAAAACAAGTTGTTGAACTCAACATCACTGCCTTCATGAACTTGATGGTGGTGTTAGTTCCGTTTTTGTTGATGACGGCGGTATTCACACATCTATCGATCTTAGAACTTAACTTGCCATCCTTAAGTGATGCCAAACAAAACAACAAAGATAAACCCAAGTTTGAAT
>CAZPAE010000478.1:0-2922 GCA_964584455.1 uncultured Thioalkalispiraceae bacterium | reverse complement strand
CTCCATGGAGCCATCATGGGGATTGATCGAAACTAGCGCGCCAGTAACATTAGGCACTTGTGCTAACCATGAGCAACCTTGCTGACTTGGTGCTACGTAAATAACATCTCCAACTTTGAGAATATCGGTAATGTTGTTTAGCTCTGGCCCTACCGTATTATCGTTAATATAGCGCCGTGCCCACTTAATGTTTTGCCAAGGCAAATAAGCCACGTTGCCACTTTGGGTGTAAGCATAAGCTGCCTGTTGTACTCCACTTTCTTCGTCTTTATCCGTATCAATACTAAAAACAATGGCAGGTACTAAATTACCGATGGTATCTATTTCGGCTAAGGCTTCTTGCCACAAGTCGAGATCATCTGCTTGCGGGTTATTTTTTAATTCAACGTACTGCAAATGACCACGATAGCCATGGCGTCGGTCATATTCGAGTAAGGCATGACGTAATGCATTGTTAGCGGCCTCCTGGTGTTTTTGATCGACCGTGGTATAGACCTCAAACCCTGCGGTATAAGCTTGGTTACCATAACGGGCTAACATTTCGCTGCGAACCATCTCAGCTATATAAGGCGCTTCAACTTCAATAGCTTGTCCGTGTACGCTGGCGTTGTCCGGCTCCGCCATCGCTGTGTCGTAGGTTTGTTGGTTGATGTATTCGAGTTCGAGCATCCGACCAAGCACATAAGCGCGGCGTTGTAGGGCTCGCTCTGGGTTAATTACTGGGTTGTAACGTGATGGGGCTTTAGGTAGTCCGGCTAAAGTGGCAGTTTGTGCCAGTGAAAGCTCACTTAGTGGCTTACCATAGTAAACCTGGGCGGCAGCAGCAAAGCCATAGGCCCGGTTGCCTAAGAAAATTTTATTTAAATAAAGGGTGATGATATCTTCTTTGGTTAATTCTTTTTCAATTTTAAGAGCAAGAAAGATCTCGTTGAATTTACGGATAAACGTTTTCTCGCGAGTTAAGAAGAAGTTGCGTGCCACTTGCATGGTAATGGTACTACCGCCTTGGCGCTTCTCACCCCCGCTTCTGATCAGCTCCAGTGATGCTCTTAGGATGCCTTTATAATCAACGCCGGGATGAACAAAAAAACGATCATCCTCTGCAGCTAATACCGCTAAAATAAGTGGCTTAGGAAACTGTTCGTATTGCATTGGGGCCCGCTTCATTTGGCCAAACTCGGCAATGAGCTTGGCGTCGCGGGTATAAACACGTAATGGTACTTGTAGGCGGACGTCTTTTAGAGTTTCTATCTCAGGTAGCTTAGGGTTGAGATACAAATAAAGACCAAACACTGAGATGACACCTAAAAAGGTGACAACCAATGCCATGCGGATTCCGTAAATAAAGAGCTTTTTTATGACGGGTTTCACGGCGCTGTAAATTTACCTATAGCTTAATTGACATCTATCCGATAGGACATACGGGCCTCGAAGTATATCCGCTTTGAGACATAAAACACCACGAATGGTTTGTATTTATCTATTGTTTGACCTATAGTTGACTCAAGTAGTTAATGTAGTTATACATGTATATGATCTAACCCCTAGGGAAATAAGAGAAAAATCATGGGCCTAGGCGACCTGTTTAAACCCAAGAACCCACCGGTTTTGGGACTGGATATCTCTTCCACTGCGGTAAAGCTTTTGGAGCTGGGGCGTAGTGGGGACCGTTTGCGCGTCGAGTCTTATGCGGTAGAACCTTTGCCGCCTAACTCAGTGATTGAAAAGAACATTTCCGATGTAGAAGCGGTGGGCGAAGCTATTAAGCGAGCTGGCTCTCGTGCTCGTTATGCTTGTGCAGCGGTGGCCGGTTCAGCGGGCATTACCAAGGTGATCTCAATGCCAGCTTCGTTATCCGAAGACGAAATGGAGCAGCAGATTGAGCTAGAAGCCGATCAGTACATTCCTTATCCATTGGAAGAAGTGAATCTTGATTTTGAAGTCATTAGCCCGACGGAAAATGACCCGGATCGGGTAGATGTATTACTAGCTGCATCTCGCAGTGAGAATGTTGAAGTGCGTATGGCTGCCATAGAGATGGCTAACCTCAAGGCTCGCATCGTTGATGTAGAAGCTTATGCCATGGAAAACGCCTTTAGTTTGTTAGCACCACAGATTCCAGACCAGGGTATGGATCAGACGGTTGCGGTGGTGGATGTGGGCGCAACCATGACCACATTGAATGTACTGCATGATGTAAAAACCATCTATACCCGCGAGCAAGTTTTCGGTGGCAAGCAGCTAACCGAAGAAATTCAGCGCCGCTATGGCCTCTCGTACGAAGAAGCCGGTATGGCGAAGCGACAAGGTGGCTTACCGGATAATTATGAGCCTGAAGTGTTAGAGCCATTTAAGGAAGCGATGGCACAACAGGTGAGTCGTTCGTTACAATTCTTCTTTTCTTCGAGCCAATACAACCAGGTTGATCATATTGTGTTAGCCGGTGGAAGCGCCATGATTCCAGGTATTGACGAAATGATTGCGGATAAGCTCGGTGTTCATACCTCCATTGCCAATCCTTTCACGAATATGGTGATTGCTTCTCGGGTGAAAGCCCAGAGTCTGAGTAATGATGCCCCGGCATTAATGATTGCTACTGGTCTTGCCATGAGGAGCTTTGATTAATGGCAAAGATTAATTTATTACCTTGGCGACAAGAACAGCGTAAAGAGCAACAGCGCCAATTTTTCACTGTTATGGGTTTATCTGTGGTGTTAGTGATTGTTGCTATCTTAGCGGTACACTTACAGTATTCAGGTATGATCAGTAAACAGGACGCTAGGAATAACTACCTGCGCGGTCAAATTAGCACTGTAGAAAAACAGATTAAGGAAATTGACGAATTAGCCTCTAAAAAAGACCGACTATTGGCCCGGATGGAAATCATTCAACAATTACAGCGTAATCGGCCTGAGATTGTTC
>CAZPAE010000477.1:0-2925 GCA_964584455.1 uncultured Thioalkalispiraceae bacterium | reverse complement strand
ATACCGGTGATAACACTATTATCTATGTCACCACCACCGTGATCAGTGATTTCTCTACCAGCGACGAATTTAATATTGCCTACTATAACGAGGTCATTGGCATCCAAAACAAAAACCAACAGGATTCCGAAGAAGAAGAGGACTTTGCCGCAGATGGTGCACATAACAATGCTTTAGGTATCCAATTGGGGCGTCAGAAAAAAACCCACCAACTCGAATGTGCATTAGAGAACGCTAAAAAACTTGTGTGTCTGAAAAACCGAGCACGCACTGTCGCTTTCACCAATCAAGGTAAAAAGTAAATAAATTTAAGATAGGCGTTTATGCTCTGAAGTGATAATAAAGGCACGCCGACGACGATCGTCTTCCTCGCGCCGATCTTCGACGACCAATTCACGATCTGCATCATAAAATGGTACCGGCGGCATTGCGCCACCTTTGCGTCTATCGCAACTAGAACGCCGCTCTAAACCACCTTCAGGTGATAACAGCAAGCGTACTAACGCCACAACACCGATGAATAACGCCAGCCCGAGTAAGAGTAAAATAGGTAAGTCTGTTAATAAATCAAACATACGACAATCATAATTGGAGCTAATAGTTATAATATAGAACATAAAACGCACCAAACCAGATCTTGTGCGTTTAGTCTACGGTAACAAACCTATATACTTGGCGAGTGGCTCTCCATCACACTTTAGATTACTCCAACGATGCTTATATTCTAAAATAACGCAATATGTCGATTGTTTCCGCTCCACAAACCGAATCAGAATTACTGCGCCGAACCCGCCGTATTGCAGGCTGCACCCTTAAAGAACTGGCCACTCAATTAAGCTTAGATGTACCCACTAACCTACGTCATGCTAAAGGTTGGACAGGTCAACTCATTGAACAGTGCCTTGGCGCTGATGCAGGCTCTCATGCCCTACCCGACTTTCAGGCACTTAGTATTGAACTGAAAACCATACCACTTAATGCGGCACATCAACCGAAAGAATCTACCTATGTTTGTACAGTCCCTTTTGATACGCAAATAGAAGCCTGTTGGGAACAGGCATGGATACGGAAAAAACTCAGTCGCGTGTTATGGCTACCCATCGAAGCGGAACCGTCGATTCCCATTGAACAACGGCGCATAGGTAATGCGATTTTATGGCAACCCACGCCAGAGCAAGAACAAGTGCTCGCGCAAGATTGGTATGAACATATGGAACTCATCAGTATAGGCCGTATTGATGAAATCAGTGCTCACCACGGTACTTACCTACAAATACGCCCTAAGGCGGCTAACCATCGTGCTTTACGCCAAATCACCGATGCCGACGGTCAACGCAGCCAAACCTTGCCGCGTGGCTTTTATTTACGTAGCAGTTTTACCGCACAAATCCTCGCACAACATTATGCAAACGCTTAATTCGCAGGTGTTTGTTCTGGATAAAGCTCATCAAGCCCAATAGATAAACCATTATCTTGTATGATCCGAGCATGAAAACGGCGTAATTGGCGTGGCTCTGGGACACCACAGCTATGGGCAATGATCTCGACTTCATGCTCCATGTTGTGCTGGTAATTCATCACACGCACAGCCTTAAGAGTAGGATCAAGCCCTTTTTGTAAACGTGGATTGTGTGTTGTGATACCGGTGGGACAAGTATCCTTATTACACTGCATCGCTTGGATACAACCTAACGAAAACATAAAACCACGTGCCGAAGTAATAAAGTCTGCCCCCATACACAGCGCCCAGGCCACTTCTGTCGGTGTAATCAATTTACCAGAACACACGACTTTAATCCGATCACGTAAACCATGCCGGGTTAGTGCATCGATTAAACGTGGCAAACTTTCTCGAACCGGTAACCCTACATCGTCCATTAATGCTAAGGGTGCTGCACCCGTCCCGCCATCGGCACTATCAATAGTAATAAAATCCGGTGCAGAATCCTCACCACGTTGTTGAATACTTTGACAAAGACCATCTAGCCAACCATAAGCACCGAGTACCATCTTAAACCCAACGGGTTTGCCGGTAACGCGACGAATGCGTTCAATCGTATCGAGCAGATCGCTAACCGAATCAATATCAGGATGACGGTTCGGACTGATCGAGGCTTCAAAGGGTTTAATACCACGAATCTTGGCAATTTCTTCTGTTACCTTCACCGCCGGTAGGATACCGCCTTTACCTGGTTTGGCACCTTGGCTTAACTTCAATTCGAACATACGCACTTGTGGGTGAGCCGCAACCTCTTTTAACTTGTCATCATCTAATTGCCCTTCGTAGTTACGCACACCATATTTAGCAGTACCAATTTGAAAGACGATATCTGCCCCGCCCTCTAAATGATGGGGCGATAATCCTCCTTCTCCGGTATTCATCCAACACCCGGCCATATACGCCCCCCGAGACAAAGCTAATACAGCCGGACGCGATAATGCACCAAAGCTCATGCCTGAAATATGAAAAACTTTATCCGTGGTATAAGGGTGTTCACATTGCGGACCTAAGGTAATACTTTTCGCTGACACCGCATCGTCATCCAACACGGGGAAAGGACAATTCACAAATAACACCGTACCAATTGGACTTAAATCTCGCGTCGAGCCAAATGCTGCCGTGTTATTTAAATTCTTGGCTGCGCGATAAGCCCAGCTACGCTGACTACGATTAAAGGGTAATTCTTCACGATCCATGGCAAAAAAGTACTGTCTAAAAAACTCGCCTAGCGTTTCAAACCAATAACGAAAATGCCCTACCACCGGGTAGTTACGTCGAATAGCTTGTTTTGTTTGGGTAACATCCAGAATAAAAGTGACAATAACAGCAAATACAATAATACCGAGAATGAATATAAAGAGTGTTGACATGTAGTGGTCAACTGATTCCGGACACGTTGTTAAGCCCCTTTTCGTAATCCAGCG
>CAZPAE010000476.1:0-2934 GCA_964584455.1 uncultured Thioalkalispiraceae bacterium | reverse complement strand
ATTGGCCTTGAGACTTATAAAGCCTGCCTCTCTTAATAGGTAAATCTTTTATGTCTGCCGCTTTAAAACCCCGCTCCCGAAACCAGTGTGCGGTGCGGGTGGTTAACACAAATAGTTTCTCAATGCCCATTTGGGTCGCTTGTTTGACAATGTGATCAAATAACACATGGCCTCGGCCGGATTGACGATAATCCGGATGTACTGCTAAACAAGCCAGTTCGGCTAATTTATCTTTGGCATAGGTATAAAATGCCGCACAGGCAATGATGAGGCCATCGCGCTCAACCACAGTGAAGTAGGCGATTTCCATTTCAATGCGTTCACGGGAACGGCGTACTAAGATGCCTTCTTGTTCTAACGGGCTAATGAGATCCAATATGCCGCCGATGTCATCGATGGTGGCTTGGCGAATGTCTTCGAACGATTGTGCGCTGACTAAGGTGCCGATGCCATCACGGGTAAATAATTCTAATAGCACAGCACCATCCACATGGCGGTTTAACACATGTACCCGGTTCACCCCACCCATGCTCGCAGCCATGGCATTTTCCATGTGACGGCGTGTGTTGTCTTTAATCTTACGTTTACTCGATAGTTGTTCTTGAACTTCACGGGGGGTGAGTTCGCGAAACAGTTGGCGTTTTCCGTTAGTAAAGTTTTCATCGGTAAAGATGATCAGCTTATCGGCTCGTAATCGTCTTGCTACTTCGGTGGCCACGTCTTCTGAGTTTAAGTTAAATACTTCACCGGTGGGTGAATAACCCATTGGACCTAATAAAACAATGCTGTTGTTATCTAGGTGAGATTTGATGGCATCCACATCGATACGCCGTACTTCACCAGTATGACAGTAGTCGACACCTTGGCGTACGCCTAAGGGTTGGGCGGTGACAAAGTTACCCGAGATCACATGGGTGGTGACTTTGTGCATGGGCATGTTGCTAATGCCGACGCTCAGCTGCGCTTCTATTTCTACCCGGACGCTACCAGCGGCTTGTTTGACACACTCCAGGGCAGGTTCATCGGTAATACGCATACCATTGGCGTATTGGCTTTCGAGTTTACGGGCTTTGAGTTGGGCATCGATTTGTGGGCGAGCCCCATGCACTAACACTAGCTTAATGCCTAAGCTATGCAGTAAGACAAGATCATGGACGAGGTTGGCAAATTGCGCTTCCGCGAGCATTTCACCGCCAAAGGTCACCACAAACGTACGGCCACGAAAGGCACGTATGTAAGGGGATGAATGGCGGAACCAGTCGACAAAAGTTTGTTGTTGTTCGTTATCTCGCATTTGCTTTAACAGCACTAGGTATCTGCTTGTTTTACAAGCATAACCTATGCTGGGATCTGTGCAAATGTTTTTCCGAGGAAATCTTACAATCCGATTCCAATGCCAAAATGAAAGCGGGTTCGGCTGTCTGATTCGTCACGCGTTGGCCATAAATGGAGCTGGCTGGCGTTGACTTGTGGGTAACGGTAGGCGGCTTGGCCAACTTGGCCTTGTTTGGATTCGGCAACGGAGCCAATCACACTAATCCAACGCCCTGCGGCGTATTGAGCAGGTTCTAAAAAGCCGCTTTGTTTGATCAAAAAACGACCTTGAGCTTGGGAATGACGTTGTGGTTCACCGTATTCATCCAGTGGATAAGCCAGTACCTCAATTTGGCTTTGTTCAGTGAAGTTTTCGGTTTGGATAATTAAACCGCCCCAAACCACAGTTTGGCCTTGATAGTTTTCACTGGACTTTGCTAACTGTGGGGTAATGCTGCGATTGGCTTTTTCCAAATCAAACGGTGCAGAAGCGCAGCTGCTGATCAGGGTAATGGCAAATAGACTGATAATAATATGTTTCATTTTTTCTCTATGGATTTAATGGTTCGAGGGTGATGACGATAAGGGTAGTACGGATAAGGGCGATACCAAGGTCCATACCAATAGTCATCATCGCGTGGGTCATACTCGGGGCGTGGTGGCCACAGGTAATATGACGATACATTGATCACCGTATACTGATAATCATACTCACCGACTTTCTGTTGTTCTGTGCCAACGATCTCACCGTGTACAGTGAGTTCCCGTTGTTTGGTAAAGACGGCTGGGTCGAGAAAGCCTTTGATTTTGGCAATAAACCGACCGTCACTGTGATCGTTTTCTTTGGGTCGCGTCGAGCTGGATAAAGGCCGACTCAGGATGGTGATATGGGTTTCTTTTTCTTTTGCTTGGGTTTCTAAAATAACCCCGCCCCAGGTGACTTTGGTATTTAAAAACGCATCGGTTTGTTTCTGAATAGCCGCCAAGTTAGGGTTGGGAGTGGGCACAGGCAGTTTAGGTTTTGACTGACAGGCTGACACCAGGAGGGCCAGTATGCTCACGATGTAAAGTTTATGTATTGTTTTCATGGGCACAGAATCGACGAATTAGCTTACTAATTAGATCAATGCTGAGCTGGATTGGTTCCATTGGTAGGTACTCATCTAGCTGATGGGCTCGGTTAATATGCCCCGAGCCCACCAGAATAGCAATAATTAGTATTCACCCCAACTGTCTTTTTTACGGAAGCGTAACTTTGGAATAATCAGTCCAATGATCATACCCAAGATAACCACACCGGCACCGGCAATAAACCAATTGCGCTCAGAACGATCTTTTAATACTTGGTTTTCTTGTTTCACTAAAACCAGTTCATCATTGATTTGTTCAAACTGTAAACGCAGCTCTTTATTTTCACGTTCTAATTGAATAGGGCGGGCGGCAATTTCATTGAGATGGGCTAATTCTTTTTCCGCTTGTTTATAGTTGCTACTGAGTTTGCTGTGTTCGGAATCCACTTGAGTCTTTTCGTTTTTTATCGACTTGAGTTCATCTTTGAGTGCTTTGTTGGTTTTGGTGAGTTTGCTAATCTGGTTTTGGGCCCAGGTTAGTTTGCTGGCA
>CAZPAE010000475.1:0-2946 GCA_964584455.1 uncultured Thioalkalispiraceae bacterium | reverse complement strand
CCGCTTAGGGTAAAGCGGTGTCGAGGAAAGTCGCTATTAATTAAGGTGTGAAGGGCATGAATCATATAAGGATACAAAGCAGTAGTTGATGGTTATGGAGACGAAAATTAAGTATGCATTGAGCGCATTGTCCTTAGTGAATCTTTTTGTCCTTTGGTGGGTTGATGCGCCATGGTGGTTAGTTGTATTCAATGGATTGTTAGCCGGAATCGCTGTCGGCCTTGCTTGGCGTGCTTATCGCTCTGGGCGTGAGCAGGTCGATATGGTGTCAATGCAAGCAGAATCATCTGAGACTATTGCGCACCAGAGTGTTCAGGAAACCACCGATACGCTGGTACAGGCTTTTCAAACACAGCTAAATTTTGTTAGAGATGATTTACAGCATGTTGGTTCGATTTTGAGTGGTGCCATTGTCGACTTACAAAAAAGTTTTAGTGGTTTAAACCAAACTAGTCAGCACCAGTCTGAAATGGTCATGAGTTTGATCGCAAAAAGTGGTTATTCCCTTGAACCCGATGCACCAGAACAACAAGATGAATTTAGTTTTAAGAGTTTTGCCCGTCAAACGCAGCTAGTCTTACAAGAGTTTGTTGATCAGATTATTGAGGTGAGTCGCGATAGTATGCGGGTCACCAATGTGATCGATGATGTGGCGACGCGCATGGTAGAAGTGGTATCGTTACTTGAAGATGTGAAAGGGATTGCAGAGAAAACCAATCTATTAGCTCTGAATGCGGCCATTGAAGCCGCTCGGGTAGGTGAAGAGGGCCGGGGCTTTGCTGTTGTCGCCGATGAGGTACGCAAATTGTCCCAAAACTCTAATCATGTGAGTGAGCAAATTCGTGAAGTAGTCGGCCATGCTGATCAGCATATCAAACAAGCACAAGATACCGTAACTACTATTGCTGCACGAGATATGAGTGCAGTGATTAAGTCCAAGGATGAAGTGGACGGTATGTTTGAAAAAGCCGACGAACTCAATATCTTTATGATTGAGCGTTTGAATGAAGTCAATAAAGTCAGTAGTGATATAAATCGGGACGTGAATATCGCGATTCGTTCCCTGCAATTTGAAGATATGACACGACAACGGATCGAGCATATTACTAAAAGAGTGAGTAAAATTGATGAAGCGGTGAATGTGTTATCACAAACGGTAGCAAGTTTTAGTCAATTCAATTCACAAGATGATGTTTATAGCACGTATCAACAGCAAGCACATCAAATTATTGAAGATATGAACACACTATTAGATCCTACGACACAAGCCTCTAGTACTGATGAAGGTGATATCGATCTATTCTGAGCTGATTTCTTCCATCGTGTCGATGCTTTCTTCTAGCAATACAATCAATGCGTTTATTTCGTGATTGAGGGCAGTGAGCTGCTCCACGGTTTCAGGCTGTATTTGCTGATTGTAATAAGGCTTTAATAAATCAATGATTTGGCGTGCCTGTTTAGTTAAGTGAGCAAGGCCAAATGTTTCTGCGGAACCGGCAAGCCCGTGGATAATTAAATACAGAGCATTGTAACTTGTGTGATTCCAGTGTCGCTGTAATGAAGACCAATTCTCTTTTATCGCCTTATGTTTTTCAGGCAAATGATTTAAGTAAGAGATACGGACAGCATCTAGTTTGGCGCGAATTCGATTTTGTTTGTCATCCATGATGTTCTATTCGTTAGGGTAATAGATCCAGTAAAGAGGGATCATCTAATATTTTCTTTGATAATATTAAGGAGGTAGCAGACCAAACTTGTTTAAAGTTAGAACGTCTACCGATAAGTTTACCTGTCCGACCATCATAATATTCTGGCCAATCGTTATCAACTAAGCGAGACACTGCTATTTGGATAGCTCGTTCTGCTAGGTCACCTCGGCCAGTTTTTAATGAGGATGCGACAAAAGGCCACAATAATACCGGCCAATTACCCCCATTTTGATAAGACCACGGGACATTCTTAGGATCACTGCCTGTGCGTACTTGCCATTCCAAGCCTTCCATTGCCGGATAACAAATTTTAACAGGCATAGAGCCAATAAGGTCATCCCAACGCAACTCATGCAAACGCATAATTTGTGCGGCTTGTATGTCAGAGGTTAAACCAAACAAGATGGAAAGAAAATTCCCTAGACTAAAATAGCGGAAGTCCAATCGACTGGCGCCCACATTGCCAACTAAATAACCACTCTCATCCGGTAACCAATCCACTAGCCACTCAGGAATAGATTCAGGATAAATATTGAGTACGTTAATACTATCAATACCAAATTCTTCCGTGGTATAGCGGTGTATTTCATTGAGTCTATCGATATCGAGCCAATAAAATATTCGCACATAATTTAATAAAGCTTTTTCACGTGTAATCGCCGTGGCAAGTAAGGATTTATCTTCATCTGTTTTTGCAATGAAGAGCGAATGAATAATACGAAGCATGCCATAGAATAATGCTTGGATTTCTAATGGATGGCCGTAAATGCCCATGCGTCGATCGATCATACTACAGGCATCAGGCACCAGTAGCGCAGGGCTAACCTCAAAGGTATCTTTCAGGCACAGATGTAATATTTGTTTCATGGTATCTTGAAACTCACTACGCTGTGCAAATGCTTTATCGCCGGTACTTTGTACATAAACGTACAGTAAGATCATCCACCACATCATGGAGTCGACAGGCGCGACACGACCAATTGCGCGTTCACCAAAGTCGGCTTGCACATGTTCTGTGCCATCTTCTTTGACCACTTGAAAGCTAGCGGGCATGACACCAGGCTGAATTTCGTGACCGGCAACCATACGGCGGCGGGTTCGTAAGGTTAAGACGGTCTCAAGAAAGTTACGCACAATTTCATGTCGACCATCGGATAAAAAGACCAATGCAGAGGGAATAAAATCGCGGACAAAACATTCATTATAGTTTTCGGCAGCCATGGTCCGTTTGCTTGGC
>CAZPAE010000474.1:0-2952 GCA_964584455.1 uncultured Thioalkalispiraceae bacterium | reverse complement strand
GTTACAAGTAACGAAGGTAGTAAAGCAACAGATCCCATGCAGTATTTTAAAGATACCTATGGCTTAGATTACGCTTTAAAAGAAATGGTAGTTGAGGAAGACAGCCCATTAATTGGTGAGTCTTTATTGCGTATTGAGCGTGCACATAATATTCGTATTGTCGCCATGCAACGAGGTGCCAATGATTTACGTATTGGCCGTAACTCCTTATCACGGGAAACCACATTTGAAGCCGGTGCTGTACTGGGTGTTGTTTGTCCACCAGATTTATGTAAGAGCTTTGTGGAAGAATTTAAGCTCACTGTTCGCGACGACTTTGTTACCTTTAGTGATTCACTTTCACCCAGTAAAGCCGGTGTAGCAGAAATTGTGATTCCACCAGGCTCAGGACTCATTGGCAAAAGTGCAGTTGATGTTTGGTTACGTAAAAAATACGGTATTTCCATGTTAGCCTTACACCGTGGTGAAGAAACCTTCCGCCGCGGTAAAGGCATTCGCGACATGGCTTTTCAAGCGGGTGATACTATTGTTGGGCACATTACCTGGCTATCCTTATCACGCTTAGAAAAAGACCGTGACTTCGTGGTTGTCACCACTGAATATCCCCATGAAGAATTACGCCCACAGAAATTGGTTCCAGCCTTAGTTTTCTTTTCCATTGCGTTAGGCATGGTACTGTTTACTGATCTGCGTTTATCAGTATCCCTATTAACCGGTGCCATGGGAATGATTCTCGCTCGAGTACTAACCATAGAAGAAGCCTATCAAGCGGTAAGCTGGAAAACGGTTTTCCTACTTGCATCCTTGATACCACTAGGCTTAGCTGTTGAATCCAGCGGCACGGCGAAATGGATAGCGGAAGAAACCATTGCCTTAGTCGGTGACATGCCACCATGGGTGATTCAAGCTGCAGTGGCTGTATTAGCCACCTTCTTTACATTGGTGATGTCCAATGTTGGGGCCACAGTATTGTTGGTGCCACTGGCAGTGAACATTGCCATTGGGGTAGGGGAAAACCCAGCGGTATATGCATTAACGGTTGCCATTGCCACATCAAATTCATTCTTAATACCCACTCACCAAGTGAATGCGCTTATCATGACCCCAGGCGGGTATCGCGTTCCGGACTTTTTACGCGCCGGTGGTATTATGACAATTCTGTTTTTAGTGGTCTCGCTAGCTATGTTAAATTTCATATTCTAATATTCTAAGAATATTGCCCAGGCAGGAAAGCCATTGCATGTAAGGGTGCAATGGCTTTTTTTATGGAGATATATTCGTAAAGACTATAAGAAAGATTCGAAATAACAATTTCTAAATAAACCTATAAATGCTTATGGTTAACACACCTCAAGACTAACTATGAAAGGAGTGTTGTCATGAACATGGCTCGAGTACGCTATCTCATTAGCCTACATTTTCTTATTATTGTATTGGCTTATTTCACTGCAGGTGTTGCGCATGCTAATACAAGTATGGATGATGGCGCCATTATTGCTATCTATAATCAGGTCAATACGTTTGACATTGAAACAGCGGGGCTGGGCATTGCTCAAGCTAAAGATCAACGCGTAAAAGCCTTAGCACAAATGGTACAAAAAGATCATACTGCTGTACGTCAAATGGCCGCTGACCTAGCGCTTAAGATGAAAGTGGCACGACATCTGCCCGCAAGCCGGGTTGCTGCAATGCGACAACACGCCAAAGCTTATGAAGCACTGGCCAACAAATCAGGTGCCGAATTTGATAAAGCATATTTGCTGCATGAAATCGAGTTTCATACTACGGCAATTGATGCAGTTAAAACCATTTTAATTCCCGCAGCAAAAAATGCTGAATTGCGTGATTTAATGAAAAAAATATTACCGGGATTTGAGCATCACTTAGCAGAAACCAAAAGAGTGGCACGAGAACTAGGCTACTATAAATAGCCTAGTACTGAAACGGCATCCAGCCATTCACAATGGAAGCGTGATAGCTGGGTGTCGAGTCAGTTTATATGGCACCATTCATAATTTCGGGTACCACATGTTTGAAATGCTCGATTAAATCTAGCATATACTCAGGTTTGGTTGTGTTGGCTTTCCAAACCCAGTCAAAACTTACTTCGGCAGGTTTATCTTTATTTAATTTTAACCCAACCGCTTTATCTCTCATGCTGTCACATAGTTTTGATGCAGGCAGAATAGAAGCACCGATACCTAGCGATGACCAGTCTTGAATAACTTGATAACTTAATGCTTGGCCAGGGTAAACGATTAACTCCAACCCCTCATGCATAAACAAATCACTTACCACGCCATTTAGCCCACAACCGCCGCCTGAGAGAATGATCGTTGATTTTGCAATTTCCTTTAACTCAATATCATTATTATTCGATGCTTTATTTTTTGCCTCAACATCCAAATAGTAAAGGGGTTCATGGTAAAAAATAAAAGAGGCTCTATTCGATGATTGTTTTTTATGAGGTAAAACCGCAAAATCAATTGCCTCATTATCTAACCGACCTTCTAAATCGTCGAGATAACATTCCTTAAAGAAAATCTCCACATCATTATGCTTTTCTCGGTAAGGATTTAAAGCCAAATTAAGTTTTTGCATATCAATTAATGGCGAGAAGCCAATCTTCAATAATTTATGCTGTGGCTCTAAATATTCCTTAGCGGAAGCAACAAGCTCTTCTTGTGCTGACAAGACAGCCTTCACATAATTTAAAATATGCTCACCAAATTTTGTGACACTGACTTTTCTCGTAGTACGTAAAAAAACGCGTCCACCCACTTCATCCTCGAATTGGGCAATAGAATTTGATAAAGTCGGCTGCGTCACACAGCATAGTTTAGCGGCTTGGCTAAATGAGGCTGTATCTGCCACGGCCTTAACAAACCGCAATTGTTGCAAATTCATTATTTGTCCCTGCTATATTTCTCATCATCAGGTATAACGTTAAAG
>CAZPAE010000473.1:0-2952 GCA_964584455.1 uncultured Thioalkalispiraceae bacterium | reverse complement strand
AAATACCATATAAATATAAAGTAATATTCCTAATTTTTAGCACCACCCCCAGAAAGCCAGCTCCTAAAGGGGCTGGCTCCATAACTAAAATGATAAAGCACAACACACAAATAAATTAATTTAAAATCCGATCAACTACTCTGCCTGGTTGACAGGTTTTACTACCACGAGTCCAAGTACTAATTGGGCGTGGGCTATTATATAGATTCAGCAAATCAGCTGAGCTGGTTGGAGCCTCATATTGCCAGTATCGTGGAGCATAATAATTATATTCATCTCTAGAAATACCAAATGATGAGTCATCGTCTGGAATAGTTAACCATGCGCCGGTTCCAAAGGCATGTATCACAGACCGGTTCAATACAGCTACTTCACTGGGGTGGGGCCAGCAAAGTGCTTTACCAAAATCTGACTTAAAACTAGCTGGAACAATACGTCCAGTAGCACCAGTTTCAAGCGGGTCAACACCGGTTTGGGTTTCATTATAGAAAGAAACACTATTCTCACTAGAATTCCACTGACAAGTAGATTCTGCAGCCGCAAAATAATCACCACGCCAAACATTTTCTATCGTAGGTGATACATTATGAATTTTTACAAATCGCCATCCTCGCCACAAACTTTGATTATCCCTTAATGATTGATACCCTACTCCCCAAGCGAAGCGAGAATTATTAGTTGGGTTAGCGTCACCATCGTTGAACAACTCTGGGTTATTACCTGAGATTGCGCCACTTTCTAAGGCACTTAAGCAACGCTCTGAGTCTGTGGAATCGCGGTTCATACAAACAACGGCACTACCCGTGAAACTACAAGTACTTACAGATGAAGCAAGCGCAGACTCAGACTGGGGAATACCACCAATATTGGCACAAGGACGATTTAGGAAAATCGCTTGAAATTGCGCATTAACAGCCGACCCAGCATTACGACGACAAACGTGAACACGCTGATTGTCTAACGCTAATACAGGATGTGAAGTTGGTATACCAACAACAGTCGTACCTGCTGCAGTATTCGCTGCAGTGGCTGCATCGATTAAGGTGTTACCTGCTTCATCGATGATTTGATTCCAGTTAGTGACACCACCGGTGAACAAACCAACAATTTCAGGCTTGCTTAGGCTTGGCATACATGCTTCCGAATCTAGCACTGAAGCTATGCCCAAAGATGGTGAAAAAAATACGGTTGAAGAACTTATTCTAGCACTGCCAATATGAAACTCAGTTTCTATTTGAGGACCACTAGTAATCTTAACCGGAAGTAAGATATTACCTACAAGCTCATCGGTGTAAACAACGTCACCTGCATTACCAAAAACCCCGTTGTTGTCGGTATCTTGAATGGCATTAGCAGTGGTCGCTGGGTGGCAGATGTTACCAGTATCAAATTGCATAGCTTGTAATGCGTTACGCAATTGCGTGGTTACACTAATCCCAAATAATGACATAACAAATCCCTGAATACTCAGTTCATTGTCACTATCTATTATAGGATCAAACGGACTAATTGTATTTACATCATAGAATAACGATGGCTCAACATTCGAGATACCCATATCAGCACCTGGCTGAGATAAAGCCTCAAAATCACAATTGTCATACAAACTATATATAGTACCACTTGACTGAATCAATTCCGTTTGCGGCGTATCACAACCATAGTTTGTTGCATCGAACTCTGGATCAAGTGGTGCCTTATAGTAATCAACTCTATTGTTTTGAGGTTCTAAAACCGATATTGTTGAATCACTTTTGTTAATGTGCCCTGAACCAGCTTTATAAACAAACATGACAACATCACTCGTAGATGCAGCAGGTATGCTAGCAGCATTGACTGAACAAATAATATTCCAATAATTGTGTTCATCGAATCCAGAATCTTTACTTCCCGCGTATACAGTAATCTGATCACTCCCTCCTGCAGCAGGTGTTAAGCAAATACGACCAATAAGCCCTTCAATAACTAATGACTCAGAACTCTCTGGACCCACTATATAGTAAGTGTAATCAGAATCAGCTGGAATATAATCGCCATAGACAACTGAACAACCCCAAATAGAAAGCACTGTACTTAATAAAATCTTGATAAACATGATTTCCCCTATCAATAGATATGATAATTAATTAAAAAAACCAGCCTTCCAAAGAAGGCTGGTCTTCAGATACATCCTGTACCACATCAATCTTCCATTCGTATAACCTTAGTTCAAGCTGATAAGACCAGAAACATCGTCCACAACTTTACCTGGTTGACAAGTTTTGCCACCACGGGTCCAAGTGTTGATTGGGCGTGGTGTGTTTGGATCCATTAACGCAGCTGGGCTAGTTGGTGCTTCTAGAACAGCATTCGCATCAGAACCTGGGAAGCCGTCTGCATCAGGTACAGTCATCCAACCACCAACACCAAACGGATGTACATAGTTTAGGTTAGAGATGAAGATGTCTACTGGGCCAGCATTACATAGGAAGCTACCTAAGTCAGATTTGAAACCAGCAGGAACGATACGGCCAGTTGAACCAGTTTCAAGTGGGTCGATACCTTGAGTTTCGATGTAGAAAGAAACGCTGTTTTCGTTTGAGTTCCACTGACAAGTAGATTCAGCAACGTCAAAGTAGTCACCGCGCCATGCATTTTCTAAGGTAGGTGATACTTCTTGTACCTTAACAAAACGCCAGCCGCGACTTAAGTTGTCGTTCTTTTCTAACGATTGATAACCCACACCCCAAGCAAAGCGAGAGTTGTTAGTTGGGTTAGCATCGCTGTCGTTGAACAACTCTGGGTTGTTACCTGAAAGTGCACCATTTTCTAATGCATTTAAGCAACGACCTAAGTCAGACGAACCACGGTTCATACAAATCACAGCACTACCGGTGAAGCTACAAGTACTTGGCGATGAAGCAAGTGCACCTTCAGATTGGAAAACACCATTAATGCTCGTGCAAGGACGAG
>CAZPAE010000472.1:0-2952 GCA_964584455.1 uncultured Thioalkalispiraceae bacterium | reverse complement strand
GTTTCAAACAGGCGGCTGAGGATTTAAATGCATTACCTCGTTTAGAACGGGATTTGAATGTGATTGAGTTGGCAGTGCCTGATCGCAAAGTCGTTAAACTGCCACCTCGTGTTGAAATGAAAGATATGATTTTGGCATTACGCGATGTCCTAATTAGGGCCGATAACTATGCCCATCATCATATTGAGCTTGAACCGCTATCGGTGAGAGAGCGGATGTCGGGGGTATTGAAGATAGTCAGAGCAGATAGCTTTACTGATTTTGCGAGTTTATTTACTCCTGAAGAAGGTCGTGCGGGTGTCGTGGTATCCTTATTAGCGGTATTAGAACTACTAAAGCAACACTTAATTGAGCTCGTTCAGGCAGAAGCGTTTGGGCCAATCCACGTTAAAGCGATTGGCGAACACGTGAGTGTCGAAGCCTCAAATGATAGTGAATAACTGGCTAGAATCATCTACTTTTTATCTTTAATGACGTAACAAAATATATCGAGATAATGGAACAAGAAAATTTAAAATTAATTCTAGAGTCGCTGATTATGGCATCCAGTCGTCCGATTAGTATTAATCGTATGCTTGAGGTGTTTGAAGAAAACAAGCAACCTGAGCGTAAAGCTGTCCAGCAAGCATTAACAGCGTTAGCGGAAGACTACCAAGATAAAAGTGTTGAACTCAAAGAAGTGAGTACCGGATACCGTTTTCAAGTGCGTAAAGACTATGCCTCTTGGGTATCCAAGTTATGGGAAGAAAAACCAGCCCGTTATTCTCGTGCCTTGTTAGAAACCTTAGCATTAGTTGCCTATAAGCAGCCCATTACCCGTGGTGAAATCGAAAAGATTCGCGGCGTGAGTGTGGGATCGCAAATTATGAAAACCCTATTAGAACGTGAATGGGTACATGTGGTAGGGCATCGTGATGTACCAGGAAAACCAGCGATTTATGCTACGACAAAACAATTCTTAGATTATTTTAATTTAAAATCCTTAGAAGACTTACCGCCACTTGCCGATATTAAAGATCTAGATAAGTTGGCAGGACAGTTAGATTTACCTGAACCTGAGCAAGCAGAACACAAAGCGTCTGATGATGAGGTTCAGGCATCAAACGAAGATGCCCAAGCAGCACAGTCCGCAGCGGAAGAGGTGACATTAGATGTTGCAGTGGAAGCTGAGTCACAAGCTGAAGACGTTGAGTTGGCGAAAGCTGTTACGGCCGAATAGTGTTTTATACTCGTTTAAAGTAGTCGTCCTTTAGTCTATGGACGAAAAAATCCAAAAAGTATTAGCTAATCAAGGTTTAGCTTCACGGCGTGAAATTGAGCGTTGGATTGAAGCTGGGCGCATTAAAATCAATGGCCAAGTGGCCACACTCGGCGCACGCATCAGTGCGACCGATAAAATTCACGTTGATGGCAAGCTCATACAAACCGAACGAGCAACTACCCGAACCCGGGTATTATTGTTTCATAAACCCGTTGATATGGTTTGTAGTCGGCAAGACCCGGAAGGTAGGCCAACGGTTTTTGATGACTTACCACGGTTACATCATGCTAGATGGATCGCCGTTGGCCGTCTTGATATTAATAGTTCTGGGTTACTGTTATTTACTAATAATGGTGAGTTAGCCAATCGTTTGATGCATCCACGCTATGAAGTTGAACGTGAATATGCCGTACGTGTATTAGGCGATGTAACAGAAGAGACGTTGCAGCAATTACAACAAGGCGTCGAGTTGGATGATGGGTTAGCCAAGTTTACTCGGGTTGAGTTTTCTGGCGGCACCGGGGCCAATCGTTGGTATCATGTTAGTCTAAAGGAAGGACGTAATCGAGAAGTGCGACGGATGTTTGAAGCCATGGGCCATCAAGTCAGTCGTTTACAACGCATTCGCTATGGTCAGATTACTTTACCACGTTCAGTTCGGCCTGGGCGATTTGATGAGTTAGAGACTGACACGGTGAATGATTTATTAGTCTCTGTTGGACTAGAAAAAAATCCACCGCAAAAACCCAAACCAACCGCTTATCGTAGACCGCACCGACGACGCTGATAACATTAATGGTTATATAGGGTGATTATATGATAAGAAGCCTATTGATGTTCTTGAGTATGGTCATCAGCTTCAGTGTTTATGCTGATGCAGGTCAGTTCAAGCAATTTACTGTGCGCGGTGATGTCACAATACCTACCTGGTTTATTAACACACAAAAACCTGTTGCAAGTGCGATTTTATTAGCGGGTGGCAAAGGCAAACTCAACATTACAGCAGCAGGGATTGGTCGCCAAGGGAATTTTTTAATTCGTTCTCGCGATGATTTTTTACAAAATAATATTAGCGTTTTAATTCCTGATATACCATCTGATAAAGGAAATCTGTTTTATTATCGTACCACCAAGTCTCATGCTGAAGACTTAAGTCATATGATAATGTGGTTGCGACAAACCTATCCGCAACAACCGGTTTGGTTAATCGGAACCAGTCGTGGCACTATCTCTGCGGCGAATGCCGCAGTACGACTTGATGCAGCACATAAACCGGATGGCATTGTGTTATCAGCTAGCTTAACACGCGCCAGTAATTCAGGTTTAGATTCGCTAAGTGATGTGGCGCTCGATAAGCTCGATGTGCCTACTTTGTTAGTGCATCATGAACAAGACGAATGTTATGTCACGCCTTACCAAGATATCCCAGCTTTATTGCAGACTATTCCTAGTAAACGTAAAGCCTTGCTGTCATTTGTGGGCGGCGTTAATCGGGGACCGGCGTGTAAGTCAAAAGGGTTTCACGGCTTCAACGGTATTGAACCAGAAGTAGTGAACGCCATTAGTGATTGGATAAAAAAGAATTAATTTAACCGGCTTGGCGCATTTGATGTTTAGAGCGCAGGGTAAAAGGTCTCAGTGCTTTGGGTAAGTTAATGAAGTCGCTTAATAACACAACCACTTTATCCACA
>CAZPAE010000471.1:0-2953 GCA_964584455.1 uncultured Thioalkalispiraceae bacterium | reverse complement strand
ACCGGTTCCCGATGTGTCCACCCTTACTAACCAGGACTTTGTTGAGCCACAAACTGAACTAGAAAAACAGCTGGCAGATATGTGGTTAGCGCTATTACCGGTAGAGCGAATTGGCCTACATGATAATTTCTTTCATTTAGGTGGCCATTCATTATTGGCGATGCAATTAAAAGCCCGTATTCAAAACCAATTTTCCGTTAAGTTGGATCTTGCCTTGCTATTCAATAATCCAACACTTGCTGGGTTAAGCCAACAATTAGCGGCAGCAACACCAGCGTTAAACGAAAACGATATGGATGTTATGGAATCACTTCTGGCTGAATTGGAGTAAATAAGTTATGCAACAGCATGGTGATAAGTTAAGGGATATAGCTAAACGGTTAGCCGCATTACCTGCGGATAAGAAAAAGGTATTTCGCGAGAGTCTGGCGGCAAATGGGATCAATAGTTGGTCTTTACCCATTGTAGCCAATGATGCTGATGCCAGGTCAGGTGATTTATCATTTGCTCAGCAACGGCTATGGTTTATTGAAAACTATGAGGAGCAGGGTTATTTATATAACCTTATTTCGGGTCTGAAATTTACCGGCACATTGCACTTAGATGCATTAGAACAGTCTATTAACCAAATAGTACAGCGTCATACTATTCTGCGCACCATCTATCAAGAAGAAGATGGTATTGCAACACAGCGCGTATTGCCCCATCAGCCCATCACCATTGGGGTTGAATCTTTATCGATACCGGATGAACAAAATGAAATGTCGTTTTTATCTGCGGTATGCGAACAAGAGCGAAAAATACCCTTTAATTTAACTGCTGACATGCCTTTTCGTTTTCGGCTATTCCAGTGTCAGGATGATCAATATATTTTATTGTTTACTGTTCACCATATTGCTTTTGATGCCTGGTCTGAAGGGGTTTTAGTTGAAGAAATCAGCCAATTGTATAATGGGTATGTTAATGATGATATGGTGACATTGCCTGAATTATCGATCCAATACCAAGACTATGCTTGCTGGCAGAAACAATGGGGTGAAAGTGAAGACTATCAACACCAAGCAGATTATTGGCAACAGGTATTAGCCGATGCACCCGCTTGTTTAGACTTACCCCTTGATCATCCACGCTTGCCCAGTGCACAGCGCAGTTATGCGGGGGAACAAAAATACTGTATTTTTTCTAGCGAGCTTTCTGAGAAAGTCACAGCCTTTACCCAAGACAATGCTACAACGACTTATGTTACTTTCTTAACAGCATTAAATATTTTGTTATCACGCTATAGCAACATGACCGATATTTGCGTCGGTACGTCTATTGCGAATCGTGATCGTCCTGAGCTAGAAGGCTTGTTAGGTTTTCTTGTGAATACCTTGGTGCTAAGAAATGATCTTAGTGATAACCCCACTATTGAATCCATGGTGCAGCGTGTTAAGCAAACAACCTTAGCCGCTTATCAGTATCAAGATTTTCCATTTGATCGTTTAGTGGACTTATTGGAGATTGAGCGAGGCACGAACTATACACCCTTATTTCAAGTGCTATTTGTCCATGCAGCGACACCCATGGATGCACAGTTAACGCTGACCGATGTTGACGTTGAGCCTATCGCTATTCCAGTAAAAGAAGCAAGGTTTGACCTGAGCTTTTATATGAGTGAAACCACAACGGGCCAATGGCGTCTTGATGTGGAATATAGTAGTGAGTTATTCGAACCAGAAACCATTGCACAGCTGTTAACGGACTATGAAGCGATCCTACAACAGATGGTCGCTGATTCCTTACAACGACTCAATGCTATTGCCTTAACCGCACCTACATCACAGGTTATTGGGCCACCCTCTGTATTTGAACAACACCACGGCTTAAGTTTATTCGAGCAGATGGTATCGGCGTATGGTGAGCGGGTGGCGTTAGAGACGGAGTCGGTGGCGTTAAGTTATGGTGAGTTAGATGACCGGGCGAGTGCCTTAGCCGCACGTTTACCGTTGGCGGATACGGCGGTGGGCATCTGCTTACCGCGCGAGGCCGACTTGGTAGTGGCTATTTTAGCGAGTTGGTACCGAGGCCAAGCGTATTTGGCCTTAGATCCGAGCTGGCCGGTGGGTCGGTTAGTGCAGGTGTTAGCACACAGTGGGGTGAAGACGGTGTTGGGCTGTGGGTCGGCACCGTCGGGTTGGCCGTCGGGGGTGCAGTGGTGTGATATCACCGCGTTGTCATTGGAAACGACTACCTTCACGTCATCATCGTTGCGCGATGCGCAATCTCCGGCATATTGGATAGCGACTTCCGGGTCCAGTGGTACCCCGAAGTTAGTGCAAGTAAGCCATGGGAATCTGACCCAGTACGTGCAAAGTATGGAGACGGTATTGGGCTTATCTTCCGAGGCGCAGTGCCTGAGTTTAGCCTCGGTGGCGACGGACTTAGGACATACGGCCTTGTTCGGGGCCTTGTTAACCGGGCGCCGATTACGGTTAGTGAGTGAGGCCACGGCGGCAGACCCCACCTTATTGGCAGCCCACTTATCCACGCGCCCCGTGGATTGCTTAAAGATGGTGCCCTCGCATTGGGCCGGGTTGTTGGCGGTTGATGACCCTCGCGTGCTCTGTCCACAAGAATGTTTGGTGTTTGGTGGGGAAGCCTTATCCCGTGAGATAGTGACCAAAGCCCAAAACTTATCACCCACGATGCGGGTGTTGAATCACTATGGTCCAACGGAAACCACGGTGGGGGTGTTAACCCGTGAACTGAATACATCAAATAACGTGAGTTTAGGCACGCCATTGGCAAACACGCAGATATACATCGTGGATAGTCACGGGAGCTTAGTGCCCCAAGGTGTGCCGGGTGAAATTTGGATTGGTGGGGCCGGGGTCAGTGACGGTTATGTGGGGCAACCGGGGATGAGTGCAGCGCAGTTTATTCCGGACCCGTTTGGTGCGCCGGGACAGCG
>CAZPAE010000470.1:0-2956 GCA_964584455.1 uncultured Thioalkalispiraceae bacterium | reverse complement strand
TTGGGTGTATTTTCGATCACCAGAACAAGACCATGAGGCAGGTAATTGTGCATCATCTTCTGGAGCTGTCGTTAGCGACTTAGAATCGTATATTTATGAGTCACACCTTGGTGCTGGTACATTCCTATGTAGTGTAGAGGTAACGCTTGCTGGCGGGTTCTCGGCAGAGAGGGAGGGGGGACAACATGGTAATTTGTATGGCCATAGTTGTGCTGGCTTTGGTATCCATTTACTGGATTCAGTAGGGTTCGATTCAGTATTAATTCAAAACTCCCAAGCTGGGCCATGTTCAGAGCAAGTACCCTATACTTCAGGCAAAATCTATCGAACACGAACATTGCTTTGTCCTGAAGGGTATAGGCCAGTCATTTATAACCAAAATCGAGACATGCACTGTAGGGATCAATCACCTAAAACAATTTATGCAACACAAGTATGTCCTGAAGGGCAGAAAATTGATCCTGCTACATTGAGTTGTGTAAGTTCAGAAAAAGAGTTAGGTGATTGCGAAAGTCCATCATTTGTTGGCGACCCTATCAATAGTAGCACGGGAAATTCTTACCAAACAGCGCAAGATTATATTGATCCGTTTTATGGCACTTTAACGTTTACCCGTTTTTATAATTCACAATCAAATGAATTGTCACACCTTGGCTATAATTGGGTATCGAATTTTCATCGAAGGCTAACGATATCTCCAGACATTGTTAAAGTGCCTCGGCCCAGTGGTAAAGTGTATAGTTTTTCTGTTCCATCAAGTCAGAATACCTTATGGATTGGTGATCCAGATGTCACTGAAACCATCGAGAAAGTATCAAGTGGATGGCAATATACAACAACCAATAATACCAAAGAGTTATATGATGATAATGGGTTACTCATTTCTATAGAGTATATAAATGGCATCAGTCTCAATTTATTTTACGATACTTCGAATAAACTGAGTTATATTGAAGATACTATTGGTCGACGTTTAACATTTACATATCTTAATGATCTATTAAGTACCGTAGCAGTACCTGATGGTCGGATTTGGCAATATCAATATGATGCAGCAGATAACTTAATTACAGTAACTAACCCAGATAGTACCTTTCGCACATATCACTATGAAGATACCAGCTTTCCTAACTTTTTAACCGGTATTACAGATGAACGTCGTGTTCGCTATGTTACCTGGGAAGCTGATGCGTCCGGCCGTGCTAGTAGCAATTACTTAGCAGGCAATGTTAATAGGGTTGATTTAACTTATAACAGCACCGGTACGGTTGTTACCAACTCACGTAATATTGCCAGTACATATTCATTTATAACGCAACATGGTATTAACTTAGTTGACAGTATCACTGGTCCCGGTTGTAGTAGTTGCGGTCAAGGTAATAGTGCCTATGAGTATGACCCAAATAATTCCAACCTCTTAGCCAAAGTCATCAATGGGTTGCGTACCGAATATACTGATTATGATAATAACGGGAATTATCAAACGAAAATCGAGGCGGTGGGCACGGTGCATGCGCATACCACTACCTATACGTATGACAATCGATTTGCCAGTAAAGTAGCAAGCATGCGTGAGCCCTCGGTTTGCGATACCGGTAATAAGGTTACTATCTATGATTACAACGACGCGGGCCAAGTCACGGTAGTGACGGTTAATGGCTTTACCCCCGATTGCACCCCGGTCAGTCGCACGACCAATTACGGCTACACCGGGCCACTGAATCAACGCTCCTTCATCAATGGCCCGCGCACCGATATC
The DNA here is from genome assembly GCA_964584455.1 of uncultured Thioalkalispiraceae bacterium. Lineage (GTDB taxonomy): Bacteria > Pseudomonadota > Gammaproteobacteria > UBA6429 > Thiohalophilaceae > CAZPAE01. The sequence continues at coordinate 1,197 of CAZPAE010000470.1, read as the reverse complement.
TTGGATGTCACCACATTCGAGTATTACCCTAATGAGGTTAATGAAGGCCATAACCGCGCCCGATTACAGCGTATACAAATTAACGTAGATGCTGACCCCGCACCGGACATCACCCTGCGCGATAACATTCAATACAGTGCCAGCGGAAAAGTATTAAGCGAAGAGAGGCCCAATGGCGTGACACTGACGTATACCTATTATATAGGTAACGATCGTTTACACACCTTAACCGAAACTGACGGCACCACCACTCGCACCACCGAATGGACTTATTTACCGACCGGCGAAGTGGAAACCATCACCTTAGGTGCTAATAGTGCCGTGGCCACTACGATAACGTTGGCTTATGATGATGCGCGCCGCTTGACGCAAATCACTGATGCCTTAGGCAATACGATAAGTTACACGCTCGATACCGAAGGCAATCGGTTGCACGAGACAGTGCGCGATCCACAGGGGCAACTGCACACCACTTTGTCCCAAACCTTCGATGTATACAATCGCTTGGCCAGCCAAACCCACGGCCTCGCACCGGATACCCCGCGCACGCAACACACCACCTTTGCCGCCGATGGGACCTTAAGCCACACCACCGATGGGCGCGGTACCATCACGGATTACACTTACGATGCCTTAAAACGCTTAGTGAGCACCACCGCCGACACCGGTGGCAGTGATCCCAGTACCGCTGATGCACTCACCCAATACGATTATGATAGCCACGATAACCTCACCCAAGTCATCGACCCCAACAATGGCACCACCACCTATGAATACGATGACGTAGGTAATTTGCTGGTGCAAACCAGCCCTGATACCGGCCCCACCACCTTTGCGTATGATAGTGCCGGCAACGTGCTGACCCGCACCGATGCCAATGGACTCACCACCACGTACACTTACGATGCGCTCGGCCGCGTCACCAGCCAAACCTACCCGAATACCAATGAAAACCAAACTTACATCTATGATAGTTGTGCAAATGGCCAAGGCCGCTTATGTAGTTTGACTGATGGCGCCGGTAGCAGTACCTATGCTTATGATGGCTTAGGGCGGCTGACCCAACACACCCGCACCGAGGCGGCCCACAGTGACACCACCGGTTATGTCTATGATGTGTTAGATAGACGCACCCAACTCACCTTACCCAATGGCCGCGTGCTGCACTTCACCTATGATGGGTTAGGTCAGGTCACC
>CAZPAE010000469.1:0-2960 GCA_964584455.1 uncultured Thioalkalispiraceae bacterium | reverse complement strand
ACCATTTTTGAAACGCGTAACGCCATCCATCAAATATTACATGGCCAAGACGACCGCCTACTCATCATCATCGGCCCCTGCTCCATCCACGATCCTAAGGCGGCCATTGAGTACGCTGAGCGACTCAAGCAGATTCGAGAACAACTAGCCGATGATTTGCTGATAGTGATGCGAGTCTATTTTGAAAAGCCCCGTACCACGGTGGGTTGGAAAGGGCTAATTAACGACCCTGATCTCAATGACAGCTACCATATCAACAAGGGGCTACGTGTCGCCCGCCAATTATTGCTGGACATCAATAATCTCGGCGTCCCTGCGGCAACTGAGTATTTAGACTTAGTCACTCCGCAATATATCGCTGACCTGATCAGCTGGGGCGCTATTGGTGCCAGAACCACAGAGAGCCAAGTACACCGCGAGCTGGCCTCTGGCTTGTCGTGCCCAGTGGGTTTTAAAAATGGTACCGACGGCACACTACGTATTGCCGCCGATGCAATCCGTGCCGCAAGTCGCCCACATCACTTTTTGTCCCTGACCAAAGCAGGTCGTTCAGCAATTTTCTCCACCGCCGGCAATGATGATTGCCACATTATTTTACGCGGCGGTAAAACACCAAATTATGACGCCACCTCAGTGGCATTAGCCGCCGAAGAGTTGGAAAAAGCCGACTTAGCACCCCGTTTGATGATCGACTTTTCTCACGCTAACAGCAGCAAGCAACACCAAAAACAAATTGAAGTCGCGAACAATGTCGCCCAACAAATTACTGACGGTGAGACGCGTATTATTGGTGCCATGGTAGAAAGTCACTTAAAAGCAGGCCGCCAAGATGTGGAAGACCATACCCAATTAGTCTATGGACAAAGCATTACCGATGCCTGTATTAGTTGGGAAGACAGTGTACCGCTATTAGAAACCCTAGCCGCCGCCGTGCGTCAACGACGCCAAACGAACTAAGCACTGACTAGTGCGCTCTGTGTTTCTGATATCTGAGCTTGCGCTTCTTTAACCGCTGCCGCCACTTCATCTTCGCCAAACCCAACTAGATCCCAGATGGGTTGTTCTACTCTGGCAATATCTTCGTGGTCAGGAATATCACTATAAGGTAGTGAGGCCATTGCATTGGCAATATGTACATAGGCAACGGCATCACTATAGTGCTCAGAGCGCATGGGCTCATGATGATATGCAATACAATTGACTAAGATTTCTGGCAAATGCCAAAACTCCGCTAACTGAGCACCAATTTCAGCATGGTCAAAACCTAATACTTCGCGCTCAGCCTGGTAAAGATCCATACTGGCATCCCCTTGCACGGTTAGCAAAATCGCAGCCTGCGCTTGGTCTGGCACACGATTGAACATCACAAGATGACCAATATCGTGCAACAAACCGGCGGTAAACAATGTATCCGCATTGACTCGGCGAGTTTGTGATGCCAATGCTCGAACTAACAAGGCACAGTACAAACTATGGTGCCAAAAATCTTCTACAGAGATAACTTCGTTGGGAATCCCTTCAAAGACTTTTGCCACGGTGGTGGAAAGCACCAAATCACGAATTTGCTTGGTACCTAACAATGTGACCGCACGACTAATGGAATCAATTTGGCGCGAGCCCCCGTACATGGGACTATTGGCAACGCGCAAAATCCGTGTCGAAATAGCCGGATCTTGGCTAATCACAGCAGCAATTTCATTTGCTCCCGCATCGGTGTCATTGACCATTTCATTAATTTTAAGCACTGCCTCAGGCAGTGATATCAATCCACCGATATCTTCAATTAAACTATGTGCAGGAAGAACCATTATGGTGCTTTCATCATGTTAAATACCTATTAGGTAGATCGGTTGATCCTGCCTAATCCTTTAACATTCAACACACAAAAACCTTATTTTTTATGTGAGCCCAATTTTATGCCCACACTACTTGGACATGGTTTATTTGCAGTCTGTTTAGCCCGAATATTTCACCACCCCCGCCTGCCGCGTCGATTTTGGTTACTGGCCATTGTCTGCGCCATTTTGCCTGACATCGACATCATCGGTTTTGCACTCGGGATTGAATATGGCTCCTTTTGGGGTCACCGTGGCTTCACCCATTCACTCTTTTTTGCCGGCCTGGTTGGCTTTGTGGTCACTTGGCTGGGGTTTTATTCGTCGCTATATGCTGCTATTCGTTGGCGATTATGGATCTTCTATTTTTTGGTGACAGCCTCTCACGGCATATTTGATGCTCTGACCAACGGTGGCCTGGGAATCGCCTTTTTCGCCCCATTTGATAACACTCGTTATTTTTTCCCCATTACCCCCATTGCGGTCTCACCCATTGGATTTAGCGCCTTCTTAAAATGGGGTGGTATGCGCGTATTGGGCAGTGAGTTGCTATGGATAGGCCTACCAAGTGTGAGCTTGGTAGCAATTTGGTGGCTAATCCAACAAGTAAAACGTAAAAAAGCCGCTAATTAGTACGTCCATAGAGGAAACAGACTGCCAGATGGCGGAAAATACCATCCCTTGTTATGGCGCAAACATCATGAGATCTGAAACAACATATGGCCTGTTAGTACACTGGCCCCCAATAAAACCAATGATGACACGGCAAATTATTGGGCAAGGTCGTGACGTATTACGCGTAAATAGACGTGGATCAGCTGCAGTTCATGTAAGACCTATAAAATTAAGGGCAACCTATTGTAGAATCCACAACCAAATTTGGCATCTGTCTTGCAGTAACAATAAACAACAAATAATGATTTGAAACAAAGGTATTTGTCACATTGAAAAACTATGATTTACAACAGATGCATAACCGACTGATATCGCATTGTATGAAAATACTGCTCGCATTCATGTTGAGTATGGGGATATTTGCCTGCTCCTCGACTCCTTCGTACGAAAACAAACACGTCTTTCTTGATAACAGCCTCATTACTGCCAAGGTGAAAAACCAACTGATTA
>CAZPAE010000468.1:0-2962 GCA_964584455.1 uncultured Thioalkalispiraceae bacterium | reverse complement strand
AGGGTGCTGCAATTCAAGTCAATGCTGACGCATCATTAAATGTACCGAATAATCCTATTATCCCCTATATCGAGGGAGATGGTATTGGCGTTGATGTGACACCAGTTATGCAAAAAGTGGTCGATGCCGCGGTGGCAAAAGCCTATGGTAGTGATCGAAAGTTAGCATGGATGGAGATTTATGCCGGTGAGAAATCAACTCAGGTCTATGGCCAAGATGTTTGGTTACCCGAGGAAACCATGCAGGCAATTAAAGCATTTAAAGTGGCAATTAAAGGGCCGCTTACCACACCGGTTGGTGGTGGAATTCGTTCTTTAAATGTGGCATTACGACAAGACTTAGATCTCTATGTTTGCTTACGGCCTGTACGGTATTACGATGGTACACCCAGCCCATTACGCGAACCGGAGAAAACCGATATGGTGATTTTCCGGGAAAATTCTGAAGATATTTATGCTGGAATCGAATGGGAATCAGGTAGTGCTGAGGTTAAAAAAGTGATTCGTTTCTTACAAGACGAAATGGGTGTTGTCAAAATTCGTTTCCCTGATACAGCGGGTATTGGCGTGAAACCGGTTTCTTCAGAAGGCACAAAGCGTCTTGTGCGGCGTGCTATTCAGTATGCTATCGATAATGATCGGCCCTCAGTGACCTTGGTGCACAAAGGGAACATTATGAAGTTCACCGAAGGTGGTTTTAAAGAATGGGGTTATGAGCTGGCCAAGCAGGAATTTGGTGCAAAGCCTATTGATGGTGGACCCTGGTGCGAAATGACGAATCCCAAGACGGGTCAGCCCATTATTGTTAAAGATGTCATTGCCGATGCCTTCTTACAACAAATTTTATTGCGTCCAGAAGAGTATGATGTGATTGCTACCCTTAATTTAAATGGCGATTACATTTCCGATGCATTGGCTGCACAAGTAGGTGGGATCGGGATTGCACCTGGTGCAAATTTGTCCGATGACGTGGCCTTATTTGAAGCGACCCATGGCACAGCACCAAAGTATGCAGGCAAGGACCAAGTTAATCCCGGTTCTATCATCCTCTCAGCTGAGATGATGTTGCGCCACTTAGGATGGCTTGAAGCAGCCGATCTCATCGTGAAGGGGATGTCTGGCGCTATCGCCGCTAAAACGGTCACCTATGATTTAGAACGGCTCATGCAAGGCGCAACATTACTAAGCTGTTCAAAATTTGGCGAAGCCGTTATCGCAAATATGTAGCGCAGTAATGCCATTAACGTACCTGCCGCTAGAAGGTACGTTAATGGATTAGCGCGGGAGGGCACTTAATGGGCTGTTGACGACATAGCCTCGTAAAGTGTGGGTTTTATTGCTGTTGCGTGTAGGCCTTTGGGCCCTTGAGTAAATTCAAATTCTACTTTTTGTCCTTTTTTCAATGTCTTATAGCCTTCCATTGTGATGGCTGAAAAATGGGCAAAAATATCATCGCCGCCTTGCTCTGGTGAAATAAATCCGTAACCCTTAGTATTACTGAACCACTTGACTGTACCAATAGCCATGCCTTCTTAGCCTCCTTCTAAAATTACTCAAACCGTAATTAAGTAATTCGTGCTCGCAAACATCCTCGTTACAAAACAACCATTTAGTCAGGTTATTGAGCACGAAAGCTGACCATATAACTATAGACAAAAATTCATAATATGTATTGTCAGTCCTTGCTAAAATAACCAACGAAGAGTTGAAAAAGAAAGAATTAGGAACAATTAACTGATTATGAGTGATGACATCATACCAGGACAATATGATGATGGTTTAGCCGTTCAAGAAGCGAAACCAAAATTAAAGCGTCCTCCCATGTATAAAGTAATCCTGCTAAATGACGATTACACTCCTATGGAGTTCGTTGTGCACGTACTCGAAAATTTTTTTGGCATGAATCGTGAGAAAGCAACACATATCATGCTTAACGTGCATACCAAAGGCAGTGGTGTTTGCGGCGTATTTTCGCGGGAAATTGCTGAAACAAAAGTAGTACAAGTTAACGATTATTCACGCAAACATGAACACCCATTGTTATGCACTATGGAAGCGGACGATTAGGGGTTAGTTATGTTAAGTAAGGAATTAGAAACGTCGCTCAACACAGCTTTTAAACAAGCACGTGAACATAATCATGAGTTCATGACTGTTGAGCATTTATTACTTGCCTTATTAGATAATTCATCAGCAGCTGATGTGCTACGTGCTTGTGGCGCAAATCTGGATGCATTACGAAAGGATTTAGCTGAGTTTCTTGATGAAACAACGCCGTTACTACCTGCCGATGATGAGCGGGAAACACAACCTACTTTAGGTTTTCAACGGGTGTTGCAACGTGCTGTCTTCCATGTACAGTCCTCAGGTAAAAATGAAGTGACCGGAGCCAATGTGCTTGTTGCTATTTTTAGTGAGCAAGAATCACAAGCGGTTTATTTTCTGAAGAAACAAGAAATCACACGTTTAGAGGTGGTCAATTATATCTCTCACGGTATTTCAAAAATCAGTGATGATGAACAAATCAGTGGTGAACCAGTTGGTGATGAAGAAAGTGTAGAAAAAGCACAAGAGCCACTGGCACAGTTTGCAACAAACTTAAATAAACTTGCCGAAGCAGGCAAGATTGATCCTTTAATTGGACGTAAGCACGAGCTAGAACGAACCATACAAGTTTTATGTCGTCGTCGTAAAAACAATCCTTTGTTTGTTGGTGAGGCCGGTGTGGGTAAAACTGCATTAGCCGAAGGGTTAGCGAAAAAGATTGTTGATGACGAAGTACCTGAAGTATTAGAAGGCTGCACCATTTACTCATTAGACTTAGGTGCCTTATTAGCTGGTACAAAATACCGTGGCGATTTTGAAAAGCGCTTAAAAGCGGTGATTAACCAATTGAAAAAAGAAGAGGGTGCGATCCTCTTTATTGACGAGATTCATACTATTATTGGTGCCGGTGCGGCATC
>CAZPAE010000467.1:0-2972 GCA_964584455.1 uncultured Thioalkalispiraceae bacterium | reverse complement strand
GTACGTGTATCTGCATTTAGGTTTGGATAAACAAATTCAACCTCGCCTTTCCATTGACGACCCGGTTGATAAGATAGACGTACCTGTGCCTCTTGCCCCGGCTGCACCCATTGTGCTTGTTTCTCAAATACTTCAGCCACAATCCAGACTGATGACAAATCAGCAAGACTCATGACTTCTTGATCTTGGGTTACGTACATCCCTTCACGCACGTTTAATTCATCAACGACCCCATCTTGTGGTGCATACACTTGCACATACTGAGAAACTTTGCGGGTTTTAACTAACTGCTGAATCTGTTTATGGGATATACCCAGTGCTAATAAACGCTCTTTTGATGCAGTAAACAAACTCTTACTGCCTGCCCTTAATGCTTGTAAATGTTCATCTTGAGCCTGCACTAATTCTGGCGAATAAAACTCAAAAAGTAATTGACCCTTTTTGACCCGTTCTCCTGCTGACTTAATCAATAACTTTTCAATCCAACCTTTAGTACGTAGGTGAATATGCGTAATTCGATTCTCATCAACATTCACATAGCCCACAGTTTCAATTAAGCGCCATAATCTACCTCGCTCGGCAATAGCGCTACGCACCCCCAAGTTATTGACAATGGAGGGGGAAATCTTCACAGCATCATCGCCTTCGCTATTTATGGTTTTTTCAACCAATGCCATACCACAAATAGGGCAGTTGCCCGGTTCGTCCTGAGTTACATTCGGATGCATCGGACAAACATAGGTTGGGTCAAGATGTTTTTGTGCATGCTCTACCGCTGTCTCCTGCATGCCTGGGCTGTTGGCATCGCTCGCTTTATCGCTGCATGCATTTAGCAGCCAAACACTACTGAAAAGAAATAGGGTTTTGATCAATCTATCTATATACATATTACGCTCCCACATACGAGCAACATTGACGCCCAAGGACGTACTAAATAAAAACAAACGAGGTAATGAACTTAGTGGAAGCGAATGGGGGGTTTAATTAACTGTGCGGTCACAATACTGTCGGGTGCTTGTTCGAGGAAAATAGTTTGTGTCACATGCAATAACTGTATAGAAGCCACACCAACAAATGCGACGCCCAAAACACCGCTAGTGGTCATACTGCATTGGCATAAGCTCAAACAACCGACATCTGTTTGGCAACATGATTTGGCACAATCCTGGTGTGAGGACATGGTCTTATCTGTACTATGGCAATGGTGAGCAACCACCTGGGTTACCGAATCGTTCAAGACCATATCAACGCCTACCATATTCGTACCAGCCCAACTCATTCCCATGTAACTGAACAAAAAGCCCAATATCATGAAACGGGCCAACTGGCGTTGAGATTGTCGAAATACAGCAAGCATACCCATTAGTATAATAAAACTATCGTTAGTTCACCATTGACCAATGGCTGCTACTAGAAAATGACATTTTGAGCCCTAGATATTGTGGCCCGCAAGGGTATCTCAGGCACTAATCACCAATGCATCCTAATAATATCTGGCTCCAAACCCAGGCCCTACGGCCCGCTTAGTCGCTCCAGCAGGTCATTTCCATGTCGGTCTTAGCTAAACCTGGCCTTAGGCAAATTAGTCCCTTTGCATCAAAATACTGCCCATAAAAAAAGGTGCCCGAAGGCACCTTTTTAGGAGGCTATGTTGTTTAGTCTTAGACACGCTTTTTGCGACGCGCAAAGCCTAAACCGAGCAGACCTAATGAAAGCAGCATTAGGGTTGAAGGCTCAGGAACATTAGTATGAACCGCACCTTCAATAGTATCGTTAGCACAAGTCATGCCCCACTTGAGGCCGATCTCACTAGGACCTGTAATACCTAAGCTTGCAAGGTCGATGCTGTAACTTACCCAGCCACGATAACCGACATTGCTTAAGTCAACACTGCTACCTGCTAAAGCATTACCACCACCAGAACGCTGAACTTCCTGGCCATTACGATAAACACCAGAGGTCATCAGATCGTCTGATAGGCTAATTCCGAAGTCACCGCCATATAGCATGCCTTCTGAAGTATCAAATACGAATTCCCAATCTTCACCGTTAGCTGCATTGTCATAACGATAGCGATTGCTAGAAGAACCATAAGGATTCCAACCATCGGTACTAATGAATAAGTCACCGTAGTCAATGCCATAACGATCTCGTGAAGCGTCAAAGTGAGTGTTAACGCGAACATTCATAAAGCCACCAGAGAAAGTGACGTTCATGTTACGGACTTCGTAGCGATATGAACCGATACGATCACCATAACCGTGGCCATCAGAGCCCCAGTAGCGGTCATAAATTACATCTGCAGAAGCTTGGTTAGCAATGCCAAACAAGGCGAATAGGGCAACACATCCGGTTAATATTTTTTTCATGTCTTGTTCCGTTTATATAGGTAATTAGTCTATCGATAGCTTTTGTTAAAAACTTAAGAGCAAAACTCAGGCCAACTTTTTTTATTGTTAAATATCAATGGGTTATAAAATATAGGTATGTTTACTCACATAGCATTTGTAAACTAATTCGACACAAATATTTACTAATATTTAGCCATATCAAAGCTTAGTCTAATAATATCAATAACTTAACATTATGTGAAACAGTTCACACTTTGTGTAAGCTCAACCGACATACCCTTAACAAATATAACGCTCCCCGCTCGCATAAAACCACATGCAATATAAGCCATATTAGACTTATATATAGTATGCGCCAGTGTTTGTTCAATAAATACGCTATTTACACTGCCATCATATCCCCACATAAGGAATACCAAATTTGTCGCTACGGCACATCACAAGCTAGATCTCGGGCATGGTGATGGGCTCATCCTCTAGCAAAGTTTATTACATAATGAAGGTAGGCATTTTTGTATATAATACGGCGCTAGAGTAGAAAACAAATGAACAGAGCCACCCTATGAAACCGCCAATCAAAAACCGCAATTATGTCGGTATCGATAAAGATACCAATGCAGG
>CAZPAE010000466.1:0-2975 GCA_964584455.1 uncultured Thioalkalispiraceae bacterium | reverse complement strand
GAGGCCTTCCTCTCTACCCTGGACGTGTATCGCGATCGTTATGCGGCAGATTATTACCACCGCTCACCAAACGTGTCCCCTACAGGACCTACACAAGGGGAGCGCCGTGTGCGTCGCGGCGGCTCTTATCATTGTGAAGCACATTTAGTTCGTTCGGCTTATCGTGCAGTGGATCTCCCCCAGCGGCGTTATTCTGTGTTGGGATTTCGCTTAATTGCTGAGCCCATAAGGCCTAATTAAAATACTGTTTTCCTGGCGAAGGATTCAAGAATTTAGTCAGTCTGGCGTTATAAATAGAAGTCAGCGACTTCTTTTTGGACATCTGGTTTGGCATCTTGAGTTAGGGGAAATAGCGTCATGTCTTTATCTATTACCCAGAAGGTTTATTTTGCCTTCGGGATTTTAGCCGCAGTAGCGTTAACTGCACTAGTAGTCATTATTACAACCTTAGCGAGTGCAAAAGATGATGCAGATATTCTGAATGCACTAGGGCGTCAACGCATGTTGAGCCAAGCCATGGCCAAATCAACCATGGGCTATGTGGTTGGCATGGATGAGATGCGATTAGGACATGTTTCACAAGGTGATGATAAGCCAACACTGGATGAATATAACAATACGCTACAAATTTTTTCTGAAACCCTGGCGGCCATGAAGTCAGGTGGTTCCTATCCACTTGATTTGAAAATGACAAAGCATAAAACCATTTCCGGTTTGCATGATGCCCAAAGCCAACAGCTGCTAGCGGAGATTGAAGAACAGCTAAAACAATTTAAATTGTCCATTGGCATGATGTTAAATAACGAGCCGGGCACAAAGGTGTTTCATCAAGCGCGTATTGAGGTCTTAACTGAATCCAATGTGTTGCGAAAAATCAGTAATGATCTCGTTTCACACTACAATACTATTACCAATGCTAATCAGTCACGAATATTTTGGGTGGCATTAGCAGCGGGTGTTTTGGTGATTATGATCATTGTGGTACTGAGCTATTTAATTAAAGCTACCATTATTCAACCCATTAAAAATACCTCACTAGCGTTACATGAAATCTCTGAAGGCGATGGTGATTTAACCCGGCGTCTAGATATCCACTCCGATGATGAAATGGGTGAGCTTGCAACCCAAGTGAATAAAATTGTCGATGACTTTCATAATATTATTCGACAAATCATGGGGACGACGGCGAGTTTGGTCTCATCAGCCGAGAACATGGGTGAGATCAGTGATCAAACTAGTCATGGTATTCACCAACAACTATCGGAAACCGAACAGGTTGTGGATGCTATGAATCAAATGACAGCTAAAACCCAAGCCGTCGCCCGTAGTGCAGAAGATGCAGCAGAAGCGACCAAGCAAACAGATAGTCAAGCCTTAGAAGGTCGTCGTTTAGTGGAACAAGTGAGTGCCACGATCGGTGATTTAGCTAAAGAAGTACAAGATGCAGTGGGGGTCATCAACACATTGGAACAAGAGTCAGAAAATATTGGTTCCGTATTAGATGTGATCCGTGGGATTGCAGAACAAACTAATTTGTTGGCATTAAACGCGGCCATTGAGGCAGCCCGTGCCGGTGAGCAAGGGCGTGGTTTTGCGGTAGTCGCCGATGAGGTGCGTACCTTAGCAAGTCGTACCCAGCAATCGACACAAGAAATTCAGGATATGATTGAGCGCTTACAAAGTGGCTCCAAAGATGCGGTGCGTGTGATGAATAGTGGTCATAATCGTACCGAACAAAGCGTTGAACAAGTGACACAAGCCGGTAAAGCTATCACTGAGGTGGTACAGTCCATTGAGAATATCCGCGAAATGAATATCCAAATTGCTGGCGCGGCAGATGAGCAAAGTCATGTTGCCACACAGATTGATCAAAGTTTAATAACCGTGAAAAATATTTCGGAGCAAGCCAACCAACGTGTCGAGCAAGTTGAGCACGCGAGTCAAGGGCTTAGCCAATTGGCCAGCGAGCTACAGAGTTTGGTGGTGAAGTTTAAGATATAAACTTCTGTTGCAAATGGGTCATCATATTTTGATAATGCCGATAAGTTAACGCATTTAATTTACAAGATGCGAGTAGCGCACAAGGTAAAATATAACCCCAATATAATTTCATGTGCTGTTTCGGCGTTAATTTCTGGCACAAACTAGGTGCCATGAGATAATAATGATGCACGGCTTGTTGGCGTTGATTATCTGTTGCCATATAAGTATCACGAAATTGACGTAGTTGGGTTAACTCAAAACAGTTATCGTCTAAGCCAACATGTTGGCAAACCGCTGTAGTAATGAAACAACCTTCCGAACATTTTTTTGCAGCTTTATCTTGTTTCGCAACACGTCGTCCTTGTTCTGCCACCGCTTTAATTCGGGAAAAATCCTTCAATTTAAATTTAGCCTGTATTTTTACTCTGTCCTTATCGTGGCTAAGAATATGGCACACTTTTCCTTTGGCTAGTTTTTCAATCACGTTCAAGGGGATCACAGGGATAGTTGTTCTGGAGCCCTTTTCTGATTTTATTGTTTTATAAAGACCGTGATAAATTTTCTTGCCATCTACATGCAGTACCACATCATCATAATATTTTCGTGTGCCAAGATATAAGGAGGTAAAGTCTATTGCATAGGTGTTTTTGTTGGTTTTGATAAATTTAACTTCTGGCTCTTTGTAGAGCGTTTGGCTCGATTTAAAAGGCAAATACGCTTCAAAGTCATATAACGGCGGCTTGATACTATAATAATTGGATTTCCAAAATAGCTGCCATCCTTTGAGTGTTTTAGACTTGGCACAAGAGGGTAGCTTCGGTTTCGTGTTCCCCAAGCTGGCAGGTGTGTGAGCCAGCCCCAATAAGCTAGCCAACAAAAACGCACGTCGTTTCATTATCTGATCCTTCTTATTTGGTTGTTAAACATAGGACGTACCGGCCTCATCATTTTGTACTCATTTATTCTGTTTTAGTGACTTTAGCCTGTCATTG
>CAZPAE010000465.1:0-2976 GCA_964584455.1 uncultured Thioalkalispiraceae bacterium | reverse complement strand
TCTCCATTAGCTCTGATGACCAACACGTTTGGGTACAAACCTTTATGGATGGTAAGACACGTTTATTTGACTTAAGCGATCCCTTTAATGCCAAACAAGTTTATGAAAAAGTCATTGGTAAACAAGTCAACATGGCATCCAGCAGTTGGGATGGTAAGCGGGTTTACTTTTCTTCATCACTATTAGCTAACTGGGATAAGAAAGGTAAAGACCACGAGCAATACTTCAAGCTATATCACTGGGACGGCAAAAAGCTCACCAAGGCCTTTGAAATTGATTTTATTAAGGAAAAGTTAGGTCGAGCACATCAAATGCGTTTTGGCGCTTATTCACTGTACGCCAAAACCCGCCCTAGCGAAGACAAGAAAGTGGCTAACTTAGAAGCGAAGTAAATCAAAAAAGACCTGTTCCGATTTGGGACAGGTCTTGATTTTGATAGTGGACTAAGTCGCATGTACAGTTTGTTAATCAGGTCGCTATATGTTGTGTTGCTATCGGGCTCTTGCATAGTCGTATACGCAAATACCGATACCCCAACAACACCCCAACTCGCACCGGGGTATGGCAAACTCGAATACACACTTCCTACCATCGGTAGCTATAACCTACCCCCCATGGGCAAAGCTACAGACGGCGATGTCATTAGCATGGAAGGTAAAAAAACCTCGCTATACCAAGTATTCGATGGTAAATATATCTTACTTACATTCATTTATAGCACTTGTGACGATGTGAATGGCTGCCCATTAACATCCTATGTGTTTTATAAAATCAAATCCGCCATGCGTAACAACCCGCAACTGGCGAAACATTTAAAACTAGTCAGCCTAAGTTTTGATCCGAAATACGATACGCCAACAATTATGAAGTTATATGGCAATAACTTTAACTATGCAGGGAATGCAGGCGAATGGGAATTTCTCACCACCGAGTCAACTGCCAAGCTTGATCCCATTCTTGCCGCCTATAACCAAGATATTCAACGTAGAATCGACGAAAAGGGCAATGAAAGCGTCGGTTACAATCATATTATTCGGGTTTTTTTAATTGATCCACGCAAACGTATTCGCAATATTTATAGCGTTGCCTTTTTACACTCTGATTTAGCCATCAATGATGTACAAACCCTGATCACGCAAGAGCAAACTAACCCAATACAACTGGCTAACAATACCCATGAATCTAAACTTTCTGTGCCGGGCGACTACAAAGAAGGCTACGAAACCAGTGACTATGAAACTCAAACCTTGGCCGTGGAATTACGCAAGGGTATACCAGCTGACTTAATGCAGTTTGTAAAAAAACCACCCCTTGGCTTGCCCCCCATTAAACAACCAAGCAATAACCAGCTTACCGCCAAAAAAATTGCATTAGGTCGGGAGCTATTTTTTGATCGGCGCTTATCATTGAACAATACATTTTCTTGCGCCATGTGCCATGTACCTGAACAAGGCTTTACCAGCAACGAATTAGCCATGGCCGTGGGCTTAGAAGGTCGTAGTGTACGGCGTAACTCTCCTACCATTTACAATATCGCCTATAGCACAAAACTGTTCCATGATGGTCGTGAGGACAACTTAGAACATCAAGTCTGGTCGCCATTATTAGCCAAAAATGAAATGGCCAACCCCTCGATTGGCTATGTACTCAATAAACTACGTAATATTCCCAGCTATAAAGGTAAGTTCGAGGCAGCATTTAATGGCCAAGGGATTAGCATGCAAACTGTTGGCATGGCCTTAGCCAGTTACGAACGTGTCCTGGTATCAGGCAATTCACCGTTTGACCGCTGGTACTACGGTAAACAGAACAATGCTATTTCTGAGTCCGCCAAACGTGGGTTTAACGTTTTCTCTGGTAAGGCTAGTTGTATTGCTTGCCACCATGTAGGTAAAAAAAGCGCGTTGTTTAGTGACAATAAACTACACAATACGGGCATTGGTTACCGCAACTCCATGGGTATTGCGCCTAAAAAACAACGTGTGGTGTTAGCCCCCGGCGTGTTTGTGGACGTAGAAAAATCAATTATCGATTCAGTGAGTGAACCTAAAGCAGCTGATTTAGGTTTATATGAAATCACCCAAAACCCCGCAGACCGCTGGAAGTACCGTACCCCAGGCTTACGTAATATCACACTAACTGCACCTTATATGCACGATGGTTCATTAAGTACCCTAGAAGACGTCATTGAGTTTTATGACCAAGGCGGTATTCAAAACGAAGTTCTCGATCCCTTAATGCGACCATTGAACCTAACTGAACAAGAAAAATCTGATTTATTAGCCTTCATGCAAACCTTAACCGGCAGCAATGTGGACCTGCTCGTCTCCGATGCCTTTGCTGCCCCAGTAGGTGATATCACTCGACAAGACCCAGATTGGGTACATGGCTCTGAAGTGGAGGTAAAATAGATGCATTTATCCTATTCACAGCAACATTGTTTATGCTTTGCGTTACTCCTATTATGTAGCACCAGCTTTGCTACTGACACTAAAAGCATCGGCGGTGACTTTAGCTTAACCGATCACAATGGACAAACATACCAATTAAGCCAATCACGCGGTAAACTCGTTTTTTTATTCTTTGGTTATACTTCTTGCCCCGATGTTTGCCCAACCGAGTTATCTATTCTCGGTCAAGTGTTTCGCAAAACAAATCAACAAGCTGATCAGGTTCAAGGTTTATTCGTTACGGTCGATCCTAAGCGGGATACACCGGATATATTAAAACAATATGTCGGCCATTTTAGTGAACATATTATTGGCTTAACCGGTTCTGATAGTGCGATTGATAAAGTCGCCAAACAATATCATGTCAATTATCAGCGTCATGAAAAAACGGGACCGAACTATAGTGTGGATCACACCTCTAATCTTTATGTGATTGATAAGTCTGGCAAACTGGTTACAATTATTCCTTATGGCCTGCCTTATCAACACGTTATGAAAATCCTACGAGATTTATTAGCCAAAACAA
>CAZPAE010000464.1:0-2985 GCA_964584455.1 uncultured Thioalkalispiraceae bacterium | reverse complement strand
TATCGGAACAAGATACCCATGTTCCCATTGGTTATGCTACGGATAATTTACAGTTGTATGTTCTTGATCATGATTTGCAGCCAGTCCCGGTCGGGGTAGTGGGTGAAATTCATGTATCGGGTATTGGCGTGGGGCGCGGTTATATAAACGAGCCAGCGCAAACTGCAAGTGTGTTTATTCCCCACCCATTTGCCGATAATCCTGGCGAACGATTGTATAAAACCGGCGACCTAGGGCGGTATCACGCTGACGGTAGTATTGAATACGTGGCTCGCGCTGATGGGCAAGTTAAGTTACGCGGTTTTCGTATTGAGCTAGATGAAATTGCGGCTTGTTTAAAAGCCTATCCGGATGTGCAAGATGCCGTTGTTTTAGTACGAGAAGATAACCCCGGTGATCGCCGTCTTGTTGCATATGTGGTTGGTCCCGAAGAAAAAGACTGGGATACAGAGTCAATAAAACAATGCTTGGCCGAGTCATTGCCGATTTACATGTTACCTGCAGCATATATTTATTTAACGGCCTTGCCACTGAATGCCAATGGCAAAGTCGATAAGAAACAATTACCTGCCCCAGATTATGCTGTACTACGGGAACAACAATATGTTGCACCTCGTAACGAGATAGAAAAAAAACTGGTTGGTATTTGGTCTGATGTGTTAGGGCTCAAAGAGCTAGGTGTGAATGATAACTTTTTTGAGCTCGGTGGACATTCATTACTGGCGACACAAGTGATATCCCGCATGGGTAAGGAATTTGATCGTGACTTGTCTTTGCGTCAGCTATTTGAAGCACCCACTGTAGCAGGTTTGGCAAAAGCCTTAGCGTCGATGGAAACCAAGGCAGGAGGCTCAATTCAACCTGTTTCTCGCGGTCATACTGCACCCCTGTCTTTTGCACAACAGCGGTTATGGTTTTTAGATAAGCTAGAAGGCGAAAGCGCAACCTATAACATGCCTGCCGCCGTACGTTTGATAGGTCAACTCAATGTAACTGCCTTGCAATGTGCTGTGAATACGGTTGTGGCGCGACATGAAATATTACGCACGCTATTTTCATCGCAAGGCGATGAAGCTGAGCAAATAATCCAAGATGATATCTCTATTTTGATTCCAGCATTGGATATCAGCAAACTACCGCAACAAGAACGAGACGCTATCTTGAAAACCCGTTTGTTCCATTTGGCTGAACGTCCTTTTCAGTTAGAGAACGGTCCATTATTGCGGGTTAATTTATTCAAGTTATCTGAGGCAGAACATGTATTAAGTTTAGTCATGCATCATATTGTATCTGACGATTGGTCGATACGTGTGATGGTGAAAGAACTCAGTTATGCTTACCAAGCTTTCGATCGCAATGAGGAATTAGACTTAGAACCACTACCTATCCAGTATGCAGATTATGCACTGTGGCAACGAAATGAATTACACGAAGGCGTGTTGGCACGCCAATTAGCTTATTGGCAACAACAATTAGGCGAGACCCAACCGGTATTAACATTACCCACCGATTTTCCTCGCCCAGCGCAACAGACATATCATGGTCGACATATACATTTTACATTACCCGATAAGCTGGCCAAGCAACTACAGGGCTACACTCGGCAGCAGCGCTTGACCAGTTTTGTCCCTTTATTGGCAGCCTATCAGTTATTATTAGCACGCTATAGCGGACAAGCAGATATTCGTGTCGGTGTACCGATCGCCAATCGCCATCGCATCGAAACCGAAGCGCTGGTTGGCTTTTTCGTCAATACACAAGTATTGCGGGCACAATTCGATAGTGACATAACAGGACAGGCGCTATTCGAGCAATTAACGCAAGCAACATTAGATGCGCAGGCTAACCAAGATATCCCTTTCGAAAAATTAGTCGATGCATTACAGCCTCGGCGTGATTTACGTCATTCTCCTTTGTTCCAAGTGATGTTTAATTTGGTACAAGGGGATGTCAGTGAGCAATTGGTGTTTGGCGATTTGGTGGTAGATGAAGTGCCATTGGATATCGCTGTGGCGAAATTCGATTTGACTCTGGACGTGGTTCAGAACGATGACGGTTATACCGGTCGCTTTGAATACAATACCGATTTATTTGCACACGAGACCATTGAGAATATGGTGGTGCATTTTCAGCAGTTGTTATCAGGCTTATTAAATTATCCTCATAAGCCTGCTTTGACACTGCCCATCTTAGATAATGTCGCGGCTAAAACACAGTTAGTAGAATGGAACCAAACACATACGAGTGATGATCTCTCCCATAGCTGGTTAGCACGTTTTGAACATCAAGTGCAGCAACAGCCTGATCATGTCGTTATTATTTCTGAAGATGTTCAGCTAACCTATGCGCAGTTACATCAACGTGCTAATCGATTGGCCGCGGGTTTGTTACAGCAAGGTATCAAGCCTGATGAGCTGGTGGCTGTCTTAACTCAACGTAATATTGATTTGCTGGTAGCCATTGTTGCCATATTTAAAGTAGGTGGTGTGTATCTGCCGTTAGATCCACGACACCCTAAAGATCGTTGGCATCGGATCTTAAAAACCTCACAGGCTAATGTACTCGTTTGTGATAACGGTGATTACGTTAGTGAGCTTGCGGATCTTGATGTTCCTACCGTAACCATAGAACAGCTAAGTACTACTACACCAGCAGAGAATATTGCCTTATATCCCACAGTGGACCAATTAGCGTACGTGGTATATACATCCGGTTCGACGGGTACACCGAAAGGGGCGATGGTAACGCAAGGCGGGATGTTAAATAACCTGCTGAGCAAGGTAGCGGATTTAGGTTTGGGTCGAGAAGACCGCATCGCGCAAACAGCCTCGGTGAGTTTTGATATTTCGGTGTGGCAGTTATTAACGGGCTTATTAAGTCAAAGCACGACGTATGTGTTAGCCGATGAGATAAGCCATGACCCAGCACAGTTAGCTGAAACGGTCTCACGTCATCAGCTGACTACCTTACAAACGGTGCCCAGTA
>CAZPAE010000463.1:0-2988 GCA_964584455.1 uncultured Thioalkalispiraceae bacterium | reverse complement strand
TAGCAACTGTGCATTAAAGCCAGATGGATGAACTCAAGGCAACACTGGAACGCATCGTATTGAAGCCGGGTCCACGCTATGGTCAGACGTTGACTATCGGCAGCGATTTTATTCAACGAGTCATTCATAAGCATCGAGTTGTTCAGCGTAATGCGCTTGAGGTCCAAGGTGCATCACACGTGGCTATACAGTTAGCGGCGCAGACGATAGCAAAACAGGTTTATTTGGATGAGGCCGAGCAGTATTTGTATCAACACTTAGCTCAACGTCATACCAATATTCAGCTAACGCAAGTGGGTGTTTATAAATCGTTAGGTGTACCACAGGGTGAAGATATCACCAGGCGTTATCAGATTGCGCACGGCACACCGGTTTCATCACGTATGAAAGTGATGTTGCACGTTTATCAAGCTGAGCAACTGTATTCTAAGCAGCCTATCTGGTTCTCGGTGAAGGGCAAAGCGTTTGGTTTTAAAGTGGTGCACTCGGTGTTAGAGAATACACCGCTTTCTGAGGCAATGCTTAAGCCGGCCTTAGTAGATATTGCCGATTTACAACAACAAGTCATCACAGACAAAAGCGATATTGTGAATAAGCGAGTTAAGCAAGCATTGGCAGCTGGGGATATTCTAACAATCGGTCATCTGCATACCACAACCCATGTGGTGCCTGGACAACAGGTTGATGTTTATGTGAGCCACGCTGGTATTACCTTGTATACCAGGGCAATAGCATTACAAGGTGGCGATAAAGGACAAACGATTAACTTACGTAATATAAAAAGCAAGCAAGTATTTCAGGGTGTGGTCATGGATATGAATTTAGTGAAGAGTATTTAAAACATGAGATATCAACTTTATAGCATGTTATTAGCTGGAATATTGAGTACCAGCGTCCATGGGGAGAGCCTATATCAAGAGGCAAACTACCGTGGTCTAGCTAATGATGTGAAAGCCAGGCTAGTGGGTGACAGTATTACTGTCGTGATTTTGGAAACCTCTAGTGCTGAAACCAGCAATCAGGTGGATACCATTGAGTCCAGTGATAACTCAGTGTCAGCCAATAACTCGTCCAATACAGAGTCAGCGTCTATTGATACTAATTCAACTTATCGTAGCGGTGGTGAAGTAAATCGCTCCGGTGAATTATTAGCACGCATGACGGTCACCATTCATGAAATTTTACCTACCGGCGAGTTTCGGATTAAAGGCGAACAAAAAATTCAGATTAATGATGAGCTACAGTCTATTACCTTGTCGGGCAACATTCGGCCAACCGATATTGAGGCAGACAATACCGTGCTTTCCACACGTATCGCCAATGCGCGGATTACTTATAAGGGGCGTGGCTATACCAGTGACGATGAGCCTGGTGCGATAACGGAGTTTTTCAGATGGCTATTTTAAATATGAAGAAAATCATCGTGCTAATGGCATGTTGGTTATTGGTACCGACAGTCTGGGCTATTCCTAATCAAGACGGTGTGCGGTTAAAAGAACTGAGCCGTGTGGTGGGGGTGCGCGATAACTCGTTGATTGGTTATGGCTTGGTAACGGGTTTATCGGGTACAGGCGATACCATTCGTAGTCGCACAACCACTCAGTCCATTGCCAATACGTTGCGCAATTTAGGGCTAACGATTGAGGTGAAAGATATTGCTAGCCGAAATGTGGCAGCAGTGATAGTGAGCGCCACTTTACCTCCTTTTGCTAGACCAGGTGATAAATTGGATATCAATGTGACTTCCATGGGCGATGCCAAAAGCTTATTAGGTGGCACCTTATTATTAACTCACCTAAAAGGGGCGAATGGAAAAATTTATGCTTTAGCACAAGGTCCTGTGTCGGTAGGGGGCTTTAAATATGATATTAATGGCAATGTGGTACAAAAGAATCACACTACGGCGGGTAGTATTCCCGATGGTGCGATTGTTGAAAACATTACCAAGACCGAAATTGTCGATGGCAATGGTCAGATCACATTAAAGTTACATAATCCTGATTTCACTACCGTCGCACGGGTGAAAACAAAAATCAATCAACGCTTTGGTAACGGAACTGCTTCTGCGGTAGATGCAGGGCGAGTCGTGATTAATATCCCCGGCCAATATCGCAGCGATACCATGACTTTCTTAATGCAACTAGAGTCCATTCGTATTAGTCCGGATGTGAAAGCACGGGTGGTGATCAATGAGCGTACCGGTACCGTGGTATCCGGCGGCGATGTGACAATATCAGATGTCACCATCACCCATGGTGATTTGAAAGTTTCTATTGTGACGGACTTTTTAGTTTCACAACCTTTCTTGGTTCGTCAGACTGGTGACAATGTACGTACCCAAGTTGTTCCCGATAGCAAGATTGATGTGGTGGAGCAAAAGCCCATTGCACTTTCGTTAAAAGGGCAAACATCCGTAGCGGATTTGGTCGCAATGCTGAACAAAATCAAAACTAGCAGTCGCGACATGATCACGATTTTACAGTCTATTAAGCGTGCTGGTGCATTGCATGCTGAGTTGATTATTCAATAGGGGGAGATTGATGAGTATTGATGCAATTAGCTTACCGCAACTTGTTCCTCAAACATCATCGTTAACTCAACACAAGTTGGCGGGATTATCAGGTGATAAACAAGATGAGTCGGTGGCATTTGAAACGGTATTAAACTCGATTTTATCAAAAGAGTTAATGAAACCATTGTTTGCTAGCACATTATTTTCCGGTAGCGAACAATATACCTATATTTTGGAAAATGCGTTGGGGGATTATTTTCAACAACACTATCCATTATTGAGTTTGAATGGAGAACAGCATGATCAGTGAGTTATCAAATGTAACCAGTGACCTAGTCAAAGCAATATTAGATGCGTCTGTACAACGTCATAAGGTTATTACTAATAATATTGCTAACCATAATACACCGGGTTTTGTGCCACAAAAATTGGAGTTCGAATCATAGCTGCACAGCGCCCTAAGTGAAACAGGAGCT
>CAZPAE010000462.1:1228-2990 GCA_964584455.1 uncultured Thioalkalispiraceae bacterium | reverse complement strand
GGATCTCGGTCCACGGGTTCCCGCCCAGTTCATTGTAGGTACTGACCACCAGATCCGGGTTGTAATGCCCTACCTTGATCGAGGTGCGTACGCTGCAACCGGTCCAGGAACAGCGCAGCCAAAAACAGGCGCCGATGGGCATCCACCGCATGCAGGACAATGCCGCCGTTGTCGTCTGGGCAATGATCTGTGGCGTCGTCATTGTAGCGGAAAATCCTGTAACAGGGAGCCACAATGCAACCGCAAGACCGAAGGAGAGACATCGCTGGCGGATCATCGCTTACCTTCCCGCCGCCATGACTGATAATGTGCAAGTGCGGTCAGCACATCGGTTACGCCATATACAACGGCTTGCCCATCGAAGACGATGGCTGGATAGCGATCCACGCCATACTGCATCGCCTTCGCCAAGCCCATCGCGTCACGTTGCATCCGCGTGCGATCTGCCTCACTCAGTTGCTGGAATCGCTGCAGAACGGCTCGTTTGGATTGTTCGGGATCGGCAGGAAGCCCCTCGGACAACTTCGCCTCGGTACGCCGGATACCATCCAGTTTATAGACATGGAATTCTGTTTCCCCAAGAAGCGCCTGCCTGTTGATACCCGCCTCACCGGCTATAGGCGAGTCAATCGTGGTGAATAACTCTACAAGGTGCGGGGGCACCTCTACCGGTCGACCCGCTTGTACAACACCAGCGAAAAGGGCCAATACAATCCGTATCGGCACAGCAAAACGTATAGAGTGTGAATACCTGATCATAAACACAAATGGCCCACTGACAGAGTGATGGGCTATCGTGGATCATGAGTCAGTCTTAGGAAACAGGAAACTCGATCAAGATGCGGCGTAGTTTATACCCAGCGGATTCACCCCAGAATAATCATGCTGGATTTTCATTAGGCGTGAACTATGAAAATTTCCTTTAGAAGACGCCTATCGGCTCCACCTGATTTCTCTAAAGCGGGCGTGATGAATAATGCCCTAGTAGACTGAACAGATGTCTCAAAACGACCAAGAGCCGTCAGTTGCCGACATTCCCCATCATTGGCCAGTTGGTACCGCACTCCGGCCGTATACAAGGGAAATAGATCGAGAGCAGCTCTAAAAGTGACGTCGCGTTTTCCCTTAACGTTCATCCTTGGAGTTCAGCGCATTTGTGCCTTCGTGCAGTTTAGTCATCTGACTCCGAAGTTACTGACCTCGAAGTTACTACAAGCTCCGGGAAAAGGAATTCAAATAGTTCAGCATATCGGTTGTCGGACTCGTATGTCGGGTCATTGGTTTTCAGAAGAGGGGTATATTGTTTGACCTTTGCCTGCCATTTCCCCTCCCTGTCCTCTCTTCGAATCTGGTCTTGTCGGTTGTATGTCAATAGAAGTTGGCGAAAACGGCGTAGATACCCCTTATGACGACCATGCACGCAATGCGCAACCTCAATGAGCTTGTTGAATTTCCAGCCCACCGGTCTTCCTTCACGTGCCGAATAGAACGCATTCAGTGCGCCAGCAAGTGACTGCTCTCCTGGGTGATCTGGAATATCCATGCCCTCCAAAGACAGCTCAAATTGAAGTTCTGACCATTCATCACGCACTTGTTTCCAACCAGCGTTTGAAGCTTTTACTCCGCCCCTGTTAATCCAAAACTCTGCAAAGCGTCGTCGGATGGCGTCCTGCGTTCTTTGATGAGCAGCTTCTGCTGATTCATCTTTTGCGCGGTTGGCGGCGCGTTCCGGAACCGAGACTGTTATTGCCAGCGGCCGCAG
>CAZPAE010000462.1:0-1218 GCA_964584455.1 uncultured Thioalkalispiraceae bacterium | reverse complement strand
TCGTAATCGAACAGAAAGATCCGTTGCCGTTTCTGATCAAGCTGGAATTCGTCGAATGAAGCGATTCTTCCGGACCAGCGGGTCGCGACCTGACCATTCTCTACATAGGGCTCCGCCCAGCGACAGTCCAACATCAATCGCTCGGCATTTCGTGATTCCGTCAACGTATTTTCGCTGGCAAGAAAGAGGTTATGGTTATTGCTATAGAAGATATCGTCTTGGGTCAGGCGAGCGCGGTCTTCGTCATAGGACTTGAATATCCAGCAGAGCAAGCCGCCCTCACGCTGATAGAAATCCCGGCGTTCGGCAATGACGCGAAGAAACGTCGTTGAAAGTTGTATCTCGAAGGCAACGGGCAAGCCTTTGTAGAGAGCTTGCACATCCGGTTTGCGCCAAGTTGCTCGTTTCTGCCCTCTCCATACTTTCTCTACTTTCACATCAGAGAAGTTTGGATCGCATCGCAGGCTCTCTGCGATGATCTGCTTCATACGGATGTGAGCCTGGCTTTCTTTAGCGCCATTGTATTTGCGAGCATTGATTTCTTGTTCGTTGAGTTCGCCGCGTGTCTTGGCAGGACATCGGCCGTCTTCCAACTCGTGCCGAAAGAAGAAACGCCGCGTCTCCTTCCTGGATACAAGGTAGACCGGGGTGCCACACAAAGGACAGACGTAGAGTGGTTCACTGCGGGCGCGGGCCTCACCGAGCTCCATGCGTAGTGCCATTGCCTGGTCGTAATCCATACCTATAGCCTCATGAGCGGGGATGATAGAGCCCGTCTGCATATCGAGAACCTCAGCAATTTCAGGGTCGTCAACGGCGAATGGTGATGCGTTATGGTTGCCAGCCATATTTATGCAAGACCTCCTAAGGAATGACTCCAAGCCGTATTTTTATGCGGATCTCATCCAGCCAACCTGCGCGATAGTGACGCGCCAGGGAGTTGATCTGACCATGTGTCACACCGGATTCGTTGGCCAGATGCTCCAGTGAAGTAAGCGAGTCGAGCCATCCGATATTACCGGTGGCCACGATAGCCGCCTTATCAGCCGTGGAAACGAGGATAAGGGCATTGGGAAGCAGCCCCTGGGCATGGAGCCAGGCGAGGAGATGCAGTTCGCCGTCATCGAGACCTTGGCATGATGGATGGGAAAGGACGAGGTTCGCCAGCTCTAACTTCCCTACCTGGTGCCGACCGGCAAGTCCTTCTACGAGAGCATC
>CAZPAE010000461.1:0-2991 GCA_964584455.1 uncultured Thioalkalispiraceae bacterium | reverse complement strand
CTCTAGTGAAAGTGATGATAATCGGCTGGCAGCAGTCCAACAGGCTGGCGTATCGGCGATTTGCGATAAACCGTTTGAAAGTAACACGGTGCGTGAACTACTCCTCAAAATGCTAGGCTAAGCTCATTACAACTGAATTAAGCCCTGAGAAATCGCAATGGCTACTGCATGGGTGCGATTATAAACATTGAGCTTGCGCATCGCCCGGTCAATATAGGTTTTCACGGTTGAATCACTCACCCCTAAGATAACCCCCATTTCGCTATTATTTTTTCCCATGGCGGCCCACTTTAATACCTCTTTCTCACGCAATGACAAACCATACTCTGGCTTATCCATGGAGTGTGATGATAAACCCATGCGTTGCGCCACAATATAAAAATGCGGCATTAACATTTCAAATAAGTACTGTTGGCGCACATCCCAAGGGCTAGCCAGATCCCCAATGCTAAAGCAGACCAATGTGGCCCGTGACACATCGCCCCAGCCATGGCTAGCCACATTAGTTAACCCATATTTTAAAAAGGTTTCACGCCAAATAGGATGCGCATCATTAATAGTCGATTTGTCATAAAACAAAGGCCGATGTCGCTTACAAGACATGGCAACATCAGGCCCATAAATTAACATCGTTTGTGATAGAACATGGGTAATATAATCATCAGGAAAGTTAATACTGACCAAGGAATAGGGCTGTATCCCTTCCAAACGGCCCAGAGCAAATTTACCGTATGGCATTAACCGCTGAAGCTGGCCTTGTAATAAATCAGTAAACTCGCTCAGTGCTTCGACCTGCTGACAGGCATGAATCACATCTAACACGGTGCGTAATTCTAAGGATGTTAAATCAGGAGCCGATTTCATTTTGCCCCCTGACCATATTGGAAAAAATGGGATAACCCATCATAAAAAAATATTGCGCACCCAAAACCAATAGCAGCATGTTTATCTGCTAATAACCCCAAGCTTTTGTGGTGCGCAAGTACGCTAAACCCTTGTAATGACTTGCATTCCATTCTACTTCTGTCTCCCCCGGCCTTATTTGATGCGCATTTCTTATTCTTTTTATTACGCAAGGTTCGATTATGGTTTTTGGCCGTCTTCCACTAAAAAGACCTAATATCACAGCAAAACCTTACACAATTTATTAAAAAATTGTGGGGGCATTAATTGAGTGGGTAAATGGGTTACTTGGCTTGTTTGGGCGGCTCGTTGGCCACATTGAGGATATGCGAAATATTGGGCTCAGGTTTGATATTCAGAATAGTCACCGCATTATCGATAGGAATAAGGTAATTCACATTTAGGCTCGCCCCTTCTCGGGTAAAAAGCCCTGCCACGCTAATGCCCACTAACTCACCCTGCTCATTAAAGGCGGGGCCCCCTGAATTGCCGGCATTGATTGCTGCATCGGTTTGGTAAAACGGTAAACCATTTAACCTTCGATGAGCGGAATAAACCCCCTTGGTGACCGTATTGCTTAAACTCACATCTAAAGGTGTACCAATGACATACACCGTATCACCTTCGGTCATTTTATTCTTGCTAATGGTCACGCCTCGCATACTGTGCAACGGGGGCGTTTTAATAATGGCCACATCTCGCATCTCTTCCAAACGTATGACCCTGCCAGCAATGCGTCGATTATTATAAATAACAATCACATCTTCATTTTTACCTACCACATGGGCATTGGTAAGAATATGGCCTTGGGTATCTAACAATACACCACTACCATGGCCCTGCTCTGTGCGAATGGTAACAGCGGACTGCTTTAGACGTTCAATTTCTAGCTTAAAGGAAGAAGGTTGATCACTGGGTTGAGGATATTGCAACTTAATAAACATCGGATCGAATTGTTGTATTGCTAATTTATCTTTATCCGTTGGCTTTAAATGACCCACAAATATTTTATCGGCTAACAAATTATTTGTTGCCATTTCCAGCGCCTTACTCATTGCAGTCAACACGCCTTTATCTTTAAATTCATCGAAGGCATTCTCTGAACCCTGGGTGCGAACCTGATACAATTTTTTATTTAAAATACGATCATGCAATTCCCACTGAACGTTTAGGAAAACAAATGCTTTCGCTGACATAACCCCTAGTAACTCGCCCTGCGATGCACAAACATTCAGCTTCATTTTCGTTATCTTTGCACGCAATGCTAAGCGGCTAGCACTTGGTGTTAAGTGAACTAATTTACTACGTATAATCCGATAATTTTGTTCCTGGAACTTCACTAATACCATATTTGCTATTAGCGTTTCCCCCAAATCCGTCCCCCCTTTACGCCAATACAAAGGACGTGGCTTACTACAGTTGGGGCCAATTATTTGGGTACGCGTACCAATCTGTACACTATCAGCATTAGCACCACTGAGTGCGATCTGTAACTCTTCAAAATTAATTAACGGTGCTGGTACATCAGCTGTGTACTTAATCGGGATCAGCACCTTAACACCTTTATAAGCTTGGGAATGGCGCAATTCTAGCTTTTGGGCTTTTTGCTTATTTTTGTTCTGATGCTTTTCTGAGGGCGGTTTATCGGCATAGTGGGGTACCCCTTTTTCATCAACCCACTTATAAACCTCGCCTTGCGCTAGTGAGACGACTAACAACGCACAGCTTATCCCCAAAAAGTAACGAATTCTCCACATCATGCTATTTCCCATCGGACTTAACTAGGCAAGGTTTAATATTAACGTGTATTTTTCTAATGCGAAGTGCCTCACCCGACACAAATAAATGCATCATCTGTTTGCTGAAATGGTATCGCAAACACATTAAAATTCAATAGCTTATTAATGAAGTTTAATACTTAAGATAATAAAGCTGAGATAACTAACTAATTATAATTGACTTCAAAACACAGGAATGATGAGCAATTATCGTCCAACTGAGGACGACATTAAGGCCATAAGCCCTCAACCAGTCATGTTCCTACTAGCGTAAAGAAAAAGCAGCAACAAGCCTCTGAGCAGCTGTTGG
>CAZPAE010000460.1:0-2999 GCA_964584455.1 uncultured Thioalkalispiraceae bacterium | reverse complement strand
ACACGTTTGCACAAGATGTACCTACCCAATGGTGCCAAAGCGATGGGTTTGAAGATATTGCGACGCTTATTACAGGCATGCGAGAGTATTATCCTGACTTTGAGCCTTGGTCGAAGGTAACGGTACCAGTATTGCCCCAGGAACGTATTTCCCAGGTGTAACCTTCAACGGTTCATCACAACCTAACCTCGCGTTTAGTACTCAAGGTGAGCGCGACTTGATTATCAACCCGCTACTCGAGCGCGTATTTAATGTCGATGGAGCAACGGAACTATCAACCATGCCAGCGGCAACAAGTATACAAACTCACTTGAACTGGTTAATGGCTGGTGACGGTGGTTCGGTTACCGGCTTGAATGCAAGTTGTAGTGGGAATTGCGGTTTTGATCGCACCATGACAATTATTAAATCTACCTGTGCAGCGGCACTGGCCAGTGCACCGATGTTATTACAATAAAGAATTGATGAACCCGAGGTGATATAAAATGGCAAAAAAATACAAATCATTACATCCAGATGAGCCACTCTTGCATCCGGATCATCCACGGCCAGTAACCCGTCGTGACTTTATCCGCCAAGGCTTTATGACCGGTGGTGCCATGGTCACCGGCAACGCTTTGCTGAATATGTTCTTATGTCCAGAACAAGCCCATGCGTTATCAGCTGATGTCTCAGGCATGGATATAGGCATCAATTGTGCCGTAGGTGCAGGTGGTGCTCTTAAAGTCCCTTTCATTACCTTTGACTTAGGCGGCGGCGCTAACTTTGCTGGCTCTAATGTCATGGTCGGTGGTCAAGGTGGTCAAGCCGATTTCATTAGCACTGCCGGCTATAGCCGACTCGGCTTACCTGGTGATCGTTTAGCAGGACAAACCGATGCCAGTGGCCGTGGTAATGGCGACTTTACCGATAACAGCTTAGGTTTAACCTTTCACTCAGAAAGCGCCTTGTTAGCGGGCATCATGGACAAGCTCTCGCCTGCAGCAGCAGCCCAAGTCAACGGTGCCATTATCCCTGCCCGCTCCGATAACGACACTGGTAACAATCCACATAATCCCATGTACGGTATTGCTAAAGCAGGCGCAGCAGGTAGTTTGCTCAGTTTAATTGGTTCAGTTTCCAGTGAGTCCGGTGCCCGCTCCCTCTCTCCCGCAGCTTATATCAATCCTGAAATTCGCCCTACCAAGGTTGACCGCCCCAGTGATGTTACTGGTCTAGTAGATACCGGGGAATTACTCTCTATCCTTAATCAACAAGACGCGGTACGGGTCATGGAAGCGGTTGCCCGCATTAGTAATGCTAAAGTAGGTGGTATTGATCCTGGCTTAAGCAGTGCTGGCGCAGAAACCAGCCTACAACAACTGATTCGTTGTGGTTATGTTAAGGCAGCAGATATTGCTGAAAATTTTGCTAACCCACAAGCCTTAAACCCAGAAGCCGATACGGACATTGTGGATGATACGACAGGTATCTTCACCTCAGCAGAATTCAATGCTGAACGTGAATTCCGTAAAACCGCCTCGGTCATGAAAATGGTGGTGAACACCTTAGCTGGTGCAGGCAGTATTACCATGGGTGGTTATGACTACCATACCGGTGATCGTATTGTGGGTGAACGCCGTGATGTGCGTGCTGGCCGTTGTATTGGTGCTTGTTTAGAGTATGCACACCGCAATAATTTACCACTGATGGTTTACATTTATTCCGACGGTTCAGTATTTAGTAACGGTACACTTGATGATACCCCAGTGGACGAAGGTAGCGTTCAATTACCCGGCGGTAAAGGGGTTTGGACCGGCGATAACTCCACAACAGCGGCCTCGATTATTTTGGTGTATAAGCCTTCTGCAGGTCGTCCTGTTATTCGTGGTGTGGATGCCGCAGCCCAAGCTGCTCGCCAACAGTTAGGTTATTACCGCAGTAACGGTTCATTGGAAACCGCAGCAAGAACGCCAAATGGTTTCCCTATCCTTGCGGCAAATAACGTGAATATGTTGGTGAATACGGTATTACTTAATTACATGGCCTTACACCACAACACGCAGAATAACGGTTTAAACTCCTTATTAACCGAGTTCAATGGCGCTTTTCCTTCACATGGTTTAGGAAGTGATACGGCACTCGATGATCTGATCATCTTTGATGGCATCGTCGATGGCACCATTAATAACGCCATCTAAATGTGACAGTTTAAAGTCAGTCACTTCACACACCCGGCCTCGCGCCGGGTGTTTTGTTTCTAGTTAGTGTATTATTTGCCGATGAAACCCCTGCTGATTATTTCACTGTTATTCCTTATTCAACCCGCCTCTGCCCAATGGTTTAAACAAACCCAAGGCATCATGGGCACACCGATTAATGTTGAATTATGGGCGGATAACCAACAACATGCGGATCGCTGCATTGCCCAGGTGATGGATGAAATGCGACGTATCGATCGCACCATGAGCCCTTATATTGACAGCAGCGAGCTTTCACAGATTAATCAATTCGCCGCCCAGCACCCGGTAAAAATCAGCCAAGAATTATTTGATTTAATTCAACGCTCTATCAAATTATCGGAGCTATCCAAAGGTGCGTTTGATATTACTTTCGCCAGTGTGGGGCATCAGTACGATTATCGCAAAGGCAAAAAGCCGTCTGAACAAGACATTAGTCAACAACTAGACCGCATCAATTATCGGCATCTATTACTTAATGCCCAAAAGCGGACCATCGCATTTGCCAAACCCGGGGTACGTATCGACTTGGGCGGCATTGCCAAAGGACATGCGGTGGACAATGGTATCCGTTTATTAAAAGCCTGTGGCATCAAACAAGCTTTGGTCAGTGCCGGCGGTGATAGCCGTATTTTAGGCGATCATCAGGGCCGCCCTTGGATGACCGGTATCCGTGACCCACGTAATAAAGACAAATCGATTTTGGTAATTCCATTAAGTGATACGGCACTGTCTACCTCAGGAGACTATGAACGTTTCTTTATTCAAGATGGCACACGC
>CAZPAE010000459.1:0-3006 GCA_964584455.1 uncultured Thioalkalispiraceae bacterium | reverse complement strand
CACCATACTTACCTAAACTATAGTATTGGCGCTGTAATTCTTGATCGATTCTATCTAAAACGGAACGGTCAAACACCCGACCGATGGCCATGCCCATGGCTTTTAAGGCTGCCTCCAATTGTTCAGTGGGAATCGCATCATTGCCTTTGATATTAATCTCAAAAATAGCTGGGCGTTCAGCCACAAAGATAACTAGCACATCGCCTTCACGCTCAAACCGGACATCTTTGAAAAAACCAGTTTTATATAAAGCACGAACCGCACGAGATGTATCTTGCTGACTGATTTCATCACCGACCTTGATCGGTAAATAATTAAATACTGTACCCAAGGTAATACGTTGTAAACCTTCAAGGCGAATATCATTCACTTGAAAAGAGTCAAACCCATGAACATACGATGACGCACAGAGCAATGATGCAATAATTGACGCAGACTTCTTCATATTTTATTTTTAAAAATTGAACCGCATAATATCATTATAAACTGCCAGCATCATCAATAACATCAGCAGCATAATACCAACCCGTTGCCCTATCGCCTCCATGGTCTCGGAAACAGGACTCCCCTTAATCCATTCGATGATATAATACATTAAATGACCGCCGTCCAGGACAGGAATTGGCAGTAAATTCAATATCCCTAAACTAATACTAACTAAAGCTAAAAAGATAATATATCGGTCTAAACCAATACTCGCGGACTCACCTGCCACCACAGCAATATTAATCGGCCCACTAATATTCGATAACGACATCTGTAATGTCACCATTAAACCCAGTACTTTGGCCGTGACATAAGATATATTCCAAGTACGATGCATCGCATAAGGAACCGCTTCAAATACTGATAGCTGATGCCGCGCTTTATCTTCGTCTGTGATACGAATTTGGCTACGATGCTTCACACCAAGTAAACCAATACTATGACCATCTCGCTTAATTTCATCTGGTGTAACTGACATTTCCACTAATTGGCCATCACGTTGCACGACAATAGGCAGGGTCTTATGAGCTTTATCCGCAATATATTCGCCTATCTGATTCCAATGAATCACCGGTTTATCATCTAAGCGAACAATGGTATCCCCGGCCAGTAAACCCGCTTTTTGCGCTGCTTTATCAGGAAGCACCTCATCAATAACAGCAGGAGAATCAAATAAATAAATACCTAATGCACCGAAGGGACGGCGAATATCCCGATCTAAATTAATTTCAGATAGGTCGATGGTATATGTTCTGTTATAGCCTTGTTGATCTTTTGCTTCAATCGTTAATGAGCTGGTTTCAACTAGTCGAGGTAAAGACTCTTGAAACACCGCTTCCCAAGTTGGCGTTGACCAACCTTCAGTAGAAACAATTTCCATCCCTGACTGTAAACCTGCACGTGCGGCAGGAGAGTCTATGGCAACTTGCCCGATAACCGGTTTTAGCCCAGCCACACCAACAACCGCCAGCCCCCAGTACAATAAAATTGCTAAAATAAAATTAAATGCCGGACCCGCTAAAACAATTAAAAACCGTTTCCACAATGGCTGACGGTTAAAGGCACGATGTTTTTCTTCTTCAGCCACCTCACCATCGCGCTCATCTAACATGCGAACAAAACCGCCAAAGGGTAACGCTGCAATAACATACTCGGTTTGGTCAGGGCCTGCGCGTTTCATCCATAGCGGTTTACCAAAACCAATAGAGTAGCGTAATACTTTCACACCTAATTTTTTTGCCACCCAAAAATGACCAAACTCATGAATCGCCACCAATACAGCGATAGCCACTAAAAAAGAAAGGACGGTCTGTAATACATCTAACATCAGTGAATAACTCCCGCTTTCGGCTTTAATGAGTGGATATACTCTAATGCAACCGCCCTCGCCTCGGCATCGGCCTCAACAATTACTTCAATGGCAGTAGCTGCACGATTCGTGCATTGTTTCAAAGCATAGTCAACAGTATCAGCGATCTGTGTAAATGTAATTTGTTCATTTAGAAACTGATCTACCGCAACCTCATTTGCCGCGTTTAAAATCGTTGTTGCTGTCCCGCCTTCTGCCATCGCCTGTTTCGCCAAAACCAAACAAGGATAACGTTGTGTATCTGGCCGCTCGAATTCTAATTTTGCCAACGAAAACATATCTAGTGATTCAACACCGGAAGCAATCCGTTTTGGCCATGCCAGCGCATGTGCAATAGGGGTTCGCATATCAGGCTGGCCAAGCTGTGCGAGAATAGAACCATCAGCATATTCAACCATGGAGTGAATAATACTTTGTGGATGCAACACGACTTCAATCTTATCCAGATTGGTATCGAACAACCAACAAGCTTCAATAATCTCTAATCCTTTGTTCATCATGGTTGCAGAGTCGACAGAAATCTTTTTGCCCATATTCCAATTAGGATGTGCCACCGCCTGTGCCGGTGTAACATCATCAAATTTATCTAATGGCAGCTCTCGCAAAGGTCCACCTGAGCCGGTTAACAAAATCTTATTAATACCCACAGCTTCTAAGCCTTGCGTATAATCAACCGGTAAACACTGAAAAATCGCATTATGTTCACTATCGATAGGTAGTAGCTCAGCCCCGTTTTGCTTAACCTCATCCATAAACAGTTTACCAGACATCACTAAAGACTCTTTATTAGCGAGTAAAATACGTTTGCCTGCTCTTGCTGCGGCTAAACTAGCATTTAATCCCGCTGCGCCTACAATGGCCGCCATAACGATATCTACATCTGGGTGGCGAGAAACCTCTTCAAGCGCTTCGGCTCCCTGTTTAATCTCAACTTCAATACCACGCTTTTTTGCCAAATCAGCAAATCGCTGCGCTGCATCGGCTTCGACAACGACAACACAAGAAGGTTTAAATTCTTCGCATTGATCCGCTAAACGCTCAATTTGCGAAAAAGCCGTCAGCGCAATAACACGATACTGTGACCGATGTCGCCGAATAACATCCAAGGTATTCACACCTATCGTGCCAGTTGAACCCAATATAGTTATACC
>CAZPAE010000458.1:0-3006 GCA_964584455.1 uncultured Thioalkalispiraceae bacterium | reverse complement strand
CCTCAACACCACTCATGCCAGGCATCCGAATATCTAATAAGACAACATCAGGTTCATGTTGTTGCGCTAAGCTAATAGCTTGTTCACCATTACTGGCTTCAGCAACCACCTCATCTTCGGCAAGTTGTGTAATCAGGCTCGCTAAACGCTCTCGCGCTAATGGCTCATCATCAACGATCAATATTTTCATCAAGCCGATTCCAATAGGGCCAAGTTAATACCACAATATAACGCTCGCCTTGCTCCATAACTTGCATATCTCCTTTATTGCCGAATAGCGTTGTTAGCCGATCATAAATATTATTTTGTGCCAGCTGATTACCTTGCTGACTGTGCTCACCGCGTGTCGGCACCGGATTTTCAATCTGTAATTTCAATTGTTGATTTTCGAACTGGCCAGATAAATTAATCGTGCCACCTTCGGTACGCGTCTCAATGCCATGGTATATGGCGTTTTCTAGCAGCGGCTGTATCAACAAAGGCGGCAAATAGGCATCCTCCGGTAATGCTTCCACCGCCCAGTTCACTTTCAGCCTTTCGCCCAAACGCAGCGTCTCAATAGCCAAATAGCGTCGACACAGATCCCATTCCTCGCCCAGCGTGTGTAAGGTTTTATTGTCACGCATCGCAGCACGAAATAGATCGGCCAAATCTTCTACAGCGGTTTCGGCACGCTCTGGATGAATCCGCGTTAGGCTGGCAATGGTATTCATACTATTAAATAAGAAATGGGGCCGAATCCGGGATTGTAGTGCCTGTAATCGGGCCTCTGCTTCAGTACGAACTTTTGCCCGCCACTGATGTTGCACATAAAAATACCGCAAAGCCGGGCCGGTCAAGATAATGGCAATCACCACATTGCGCAGCACAAAAGACCAGTGATCAATCTGCTCGTTATTAGGATAAACGTACCAATAGGCTAATTCGCTGACTAACCAGACCACCAGAATCACCAGCAAATAGCTGACTAAAGCAACAATCCGATGGCTATAAGCAGCAAGCCAAGGCCGCAGTAGGCATAAAACCGCGCTGCTAGACAAAGCACACCATTGGATAAATAAGGCAACTAAACCCAGCTGCTCCCAGTTAGGCCATGCCGTTTGGCTCGATACCAACACCACCACAAAGGCGAACAATTGAGCCATGATGACGACCACAAACACCATGCGCAAGTCACAGAAATTGGGTAGAAAGCAGTGCTGAAAATCGGAGTCGGGACGCTTCATTCTTTTTAATATTTAAGGCCAGCTATAAACATAGCGGAACTTGGCACACTTGACGAGCCCACTGCCTGAGTTGTTTGAAGAATGATATACTTTGGACTAATTTTCCTTTTTGCAATCCATGATCAACACGGAATTCATATGAGTCAAACGAGTAAACCTTGGGCAGGGCGCTTTAATGAACCAATAGATGCTTTTGTTGAGGCTTTTACGGCATCGGTCGGTTTTGACCAACGCATGTACCAGCAAGACATCGCTGGCTCCATTGCCCATGCCACCATGTTGGCCAAAGTCGGCGTGCTAACCCAAGAAGAATGTCAGCTCATTGTGGATGGACTCAACGCTATCCAAGTGGATATCGAGACCGGGCAATTCGCTTGGTCAACCGCACTCGAAGATGTGCATATGAATATCGAAGCACGTTTGACGGATCGCATCGGTCATGTGGGTAAAAAACTGCATACCGGCCGCTCGCGCAATGATCAAGTGGCAACGGATATTCGTCTTTATCTGCGCGATGAGTTAAAACTCATCCAAGCGCAACTAACCCGGCTGCAACAAGGTTTGTTGGATTTAGCACAGCAGCATCACGATACCATTATGCCCGGCTTTACCCATTTGCAAACCGCGCAACCCATTACCTTTGGCCATCACATGATGGCATGGTTTGAAATGCTACAGCGTGATCAATCTCGTCTACAGGACTGTGCCAAGCGGGTTAATGTGATGCCGCTAGGCTCCGCAGCACTAGCCGGTACCACCTATCCTATTGATCGAGAAGAAACCGCGAAGCTACTTGGGTTTGCCGCTATCTCAGAAAACTCATTGGATGCAGTCAGTGATCGAGATTTTGTGATTGAGTTTAGTGCCGATGCTGCATTGATTATGATGCACTTGTCTCGCTTCTCTGAAGAGCTCATTATCTGGAGTGCTTCACAATTTGATTTTGTGGATTTAGGCGAAGGCTTTTGTACCGGCTCATCAATCATGCCCCAAAAGAAAAACCCCGATGTACCCGAATTGATTCGTGGTAAAAGCGCCCGTGTGTTTGGCCACCTGATGGGTTTATTAACCCTCATGAAAGGGCAACCACTGGCTTATAACAAAGATAATCAAGAAGACAAAGAACCGTTATTTGATGTGATCGATAACCTCAAAGGCAGCTTAAAAGTCTTCGCCGACATGGTACCGAATATTCAAGTCAAAAAAGACAATATGTACCAAGCTGCATTAAAGGGTTTTGCCACCGCCACAGACTTAGCCGACTACTTAGTAAGAAAAGGCGTTGCATTTCGTGATGCCCATGAAGTCGTGGGCAGTGCAGTGCGTTATGGTATCGAACAAGATAAAGACTTATCTCAAATGAGCTTGGAAGAGTTGCAACAATTCTCCAGCAGCATCGAACAAGATGTATTTGATGTGCTCACTTTAGAAGGCTCCGTTGCCGCAAGGAACCACATCGGCGGTACCGCACCAGAACAAGTGAAAGCGGCTATTCAGCGGGCTCGTGGTCGTTTAGATAACGCCTAGTATTAACCAGCCAGCTGCCATATCACAGATTAAGCAAAAAGCCACATCCGCGCCGCTAACTAACCTGGCTCAGTCTTTCAAAAAAAAGGTGTACCAACATCACGATCGGTATCATCTTTTTCTGGTTTTCCTAATCCCATCATTCGTGCAATGCTTGTAAATATTAATACCGCACATAAAAACATAATGATGGGAAGAATAATACTTAGAAACGCTGAGTCAGACTCGGGATCCCAACCCATATATGAAGATA
>CAZPAE010000457.1:0-3007 GCA_964584455.1 uncultured Thioalkalispiraceae bacterium | reverse complement strand
AGAGTCTTGATGCCAAAATAAGTAAACCTGCTACCAATGTTCGCATTTTATCTCCCTTTGATAATGCGATTATTCATCGAGATAGAATCCAACAATTATTTGGGTTCGATTACCGGCTAGAGTGTTATGTTCCTAAACAAAAACGGCAATATGGCTATTTTTGTTTGCCTATTCTTTATCAAGATAAGTTTGTTGGTCGAGTGGATTGTAAGGCGCACCGTAACAGTGGCGATTTTGAATTAATTCACTTGCAACTTGAATCTAAAAAAATAGACTTAGATCATTTTATACCTCATTTTTCTAAGCTGATCAGTCGATTCGCTAAATTTAATGATTGCCAATCTATTCGCCTGTCTAGTGTTAGGCCTAAAAAATTAACAAGTCTATTTAGACGTGCATTAAGCTAAGTGGAAAAAGCCTTTATTGTGAGAACACGGCTTTTTTACGCACTGACGAGTTTTCGAATTTGTAGACATGCCTGGTAAACATCACTAAAGCGTAGAATATAGTTGTCGCAGTGTTGAGCTAGCTTGCTTGCTGCGGGTAAGCCTGCATCACTATGGCAAAGTTGGTTCAATGCATTAGTATAGATTTGCATAGTAGCGTTGGCTGCACTAATAGGCTCGATTAGTACGTTTTCTTGGTTTACGTCATATTGTACAAAGAAGATATGTTTTACCGGTACTGGCTGGTGGTTAACACCGGATGACAGATAATCAACCGGGATATGCATGGTGTAATCGGTTTTGAGTGTGGCATTCGGTAGTGTATAAGGTGCGGGAGGCGGCCGCTTCAGACAAATAGCATGTGGGTAAGGCGCAACAGTCATCTGTTCTAAATCAATCGGGCTTAATTCATCACTACTATAACCGAAGCCGTGATGGGTTAAGGCCCAGGTTGTAGTGGACTTGCCGGCACCGGATTGACCAATAATTAAGAATGCCTGTTGTTGATGGGTGAGTGTTGCGGCATGTAAAAACAACAAATGCGAGTGTTGTTTTTGTAGCTGGATAGTGAGGTTTTTCTCAAAAAAATAAATAAACTGGCTGGGTTTTTCACACTCGATGCGTTGATTATCTGGGGTACATAAAATAGCAAATAAATGTTCTGCTGCTTTAATTTGATAATGCAACGTATTTGTTGAATGCTCGTCGAAGCTATCCCGGGTTAATTGTGAATAGTTTTGACGTAATAATGCTAGCGGTGTATCACCGATATCGCTAGTAACGTGAATATGAATTCCGAGAATATGTAAATAAAGTGGCAAGGGTGGTCATACAGTAGGTTTGGGTCATAAAAAAAGCTACCTGATAGTTCATACCAGGTAGCTTTGAGGCTTGATGAAAATTAGCCTTGGTCGTTATCGCCGTTGTCACCACCAGGTTGCTGACCGATAGAACCGTGAGCATGCATGGTTGGTAATGCACTTAAAGTAACAATTGCAGGTGCAACATAAGCGGCTTTCTTGACGAAATCGCGACGCGATTCGTTAGTCTTTTTGTTGTCTTCCATTAGGGTATCTCCTTCAATATTGTTAACAATATGCTTAATCTAAAGCGTTTTAATCAATTTTTGTTGTTGTAATTGATGTAGCGTCGACTCTACATCGGTTCTAGCCAATTCAATTTCAATGCTGTAGGCATTGGCTAGCTGCTCCGTCAGTCTCTCAATCGTGGGTTGGCTATCCAGACATTGCCAGATAAAACTAGCCGTATTGTTCAGTTGATGTATTAGGCCTGCATCTTTGTCCAGGACGACCATTTCCCCATCAACTACTTGCTCTATCAGTCCTGGCGCTTTGGTAAAAATAGGTAGTGTTCCTAAAATATACAAATAGCGACGATACTAAGATTCAATTATCGAATCAACTGTAAAATAATAATAAAATCCGACACTTCTTAAAAAAATCTATTTTTCAATGAGTTATACTTACCAATAAGCGTATTTCGGGAGCCAGATAGCGATAATGGGGAAAAATAGCCAGTTTTTCAGGTATTTTTTGCAGTGGCATGCAGGACAATCTTTACAGCCAGGGGCCAGCATGTCGGCACAAAATATTGCTGCGGCTAAACACATGGGGTTGGCACCGTTGCTCTATCAATATGCTCAAAGTAAGGGTTTTAGCGAAACGGCTGATTTGAATAGCATTTTTGTGCTATCCAAGTTTCAGGCAACAGCGCGCCAAAATGCAATAAGTGATATATTAGCCCGTGCTAACCAACTGCAGTTAGCGGTATGCTTATTAAAGGGTAGTCAATTAGCATACTATATATATAACGATATCGCCGAACGGCCTATGGCAGATATCGACTTATTGGTGGAGAGAGGGGAAGTAGCCAGGATGCGGCAACTTCTGTTTGACTTAGGTTATATTCAGCAGGGTAGATACCCTTTAACCTATTATCAGCATCATCATCATGATGTGCCTTTTTATCATCCCCAACGAGATGTTTGGATTGAGTTGCACTGGCAACTCTTACCGAATGAAGGCATATTGGAAGGATCGGGTTTACTAGGCAGTGATCTCACTAGCCAGATGCAGGCTGAAAAATATGACCATGGTACAACCGTTCAGGTATTACAAGCGGAATTTAATCTGATTTATTTGGTAGCACATTGGGCTCATGAGATTAAGGCGGCAAGAGGGATTGTACTCATGTTTGATTGGGTTGCTTTACTAAAAGCCTACCCAAATCTATCGGCACAAACCATAGCAAGCTTGATTAAGCATGAACCAAACTTAGCCAATGCATTGTATATTGTTTTGGCGTTTTTAAAAAAACAGCGTTTGAATATAAGTAATCTTGATGTTTTATGGGGGGAGATTAAATCGCTGCACCATATTGACTTTGTGCAACGAAAAATAATGTTGTGGGTAATAAAACGATATTTTGTGGATCAAACACCTTTCGGTCGTTTGTTCACTGATCGTATTGCCAGAGTCGTGTGGGAAACGATACTAAGTTCAAGGAAGAAATATTTTAATTTATTGGGAGTGGTAAAAGCC
>CAZPAE010000456.1:0-3028 GCA_964584455.1 uncultured Thioalkalispiraceae bacterium | reverse complement strand
CACCATAATAGCGACTTAATATGTAGCCAAATACACCTGCGGAAGTAATACCAATTAATGCAGCTACCGTGCCATAAAGATGTCCTAAGAAATAGCCCGCAAAAACCGTGACAGTTAAAGTAGGCACTGCAATAAATAAATCAGCAAATAACAGTAGGACAACCACGCTTCCTACATAAAAAGGTGATAATGCTTTGGCTTGTATTAACCAGTTTTCTATTTGTTCTACTGTTAATACACCAGTGAGCTTGATGACAACCAATGTTGCCGTAAAAAAAGCAGCAAGCACAAGAAATACTTTCAACAGTGGTTTCATTATTACCTCTTTGTCGTCTAATTACTCACCGCTCAACTTTGTATTTTATAGCGAGGCCAGCCTGTCCAATTCTTGCTTACCTTGCCATTATTGTCTTGATCATGCCACACTTTAATGGCCATTTCCGCTACGTCCACTTTTCCCTTGACACCTTGCACTATGGTCATATCCAAGATCACGAATTCAGCATAGAAAAACATTATTTATCCCCTCCCACCCCTTATTAATATTTTTTCATTATCCGCTGTGCAACTGAAGGTAGCAGGCGTAGTAACCAACGAAGATAGCGAACTTTACCAATATCATGATCCGATATATCCGACTCTATACCTCGAATAATAGCCAATGCTGCTGTCTGCGCAGACATTTTGTTCTGACCTCGCCCTTGAGTCATGGGCGTATCAACCAGATCAAGAAAGGCTTGCTGTACATGGATATTGGTTTGTGCTAATTGATAACGCAGGGATTGAGAAAAAATATTTAATGCCCCTTTGGTTGCACAATATACAGCCGAAGACGCTTTGGGTGTTAACCCTAAGCCTGAATTCACATTTAGAATAGTCGCTTTGTGCTGGTGTAATAAAGCAGGCAATAACAAATAGGTGAGACTACAAATACTGGTAAAATTTAACGTTACTTCATAAGGGATAGTTTCATAGCGGAAGTCATCATCCAAAAACATAGGCGTAAACTGAATGGCAGCATTATTAACAAAAACATCAATGGACTCATATCGCCTAACAATAGCATCTGCCACAGATTCCACTTCAGGTAGTTGAGACAAATCTGCCTGATAAGTAACAACCCCTTGTATCACCTGTTTAACACTATCCAGCTTGTTTCTATCTTTAGCAATAATAACAACTTCATTGTCTGCTGCTAATTGCTTTACCATTTCATAACCAATACCGGATGTACCACCAGTAATAACAATTCGTTTATTAATCAATTGCATACGTTCACTCTCACCCTTAATGCTGTCCTATCTTGGTGTGATATGCTAATTTTGTTTCAGCACACACGCATTAACCGAGGTTAACAGCAGTGAAATTGAATCAGCTTTTGCAACAGCAAGGAGTAACACTCGAGAAAGCGAGTGGTGAACATGTTTTCATGCAAGGCGACACGGATACTTTTTTATATTACATCCAATCCGGTTTACTCAAAGCCTATTATACTTCTGAAGACGGTAAAGAATCGGTCAAATCATTTTTATTGCCTAACAATATTATTGGCAGTTTAACGGCAACCTATTCAGGTGGATACTGCTCATTTAGTCTTATTTGCTTAGAGCCCACAGTGCTAATTAAAATTCCTTTTCAAACACTCCAACAATATAGTCAAAGCGATCTAGACATAGCCAATGATATGCTTGAACTACTGCTGCAGTTTGCCATGAAAAAAGAAAAACGTGAATTTGAGCTACTCTGCCTCACTGCCGAACAGCGATATCGAGACATTGCCAATAACGCCCCAAGCCTATTAGAGAAAATCACTCAAAATGACCTAGCCCGTTATTTAGGCGTCACACCGGTAGGGCTCAGCAGAATTAAAAAAAGAACTCAAACAAATCTAATATAACGATAAAAAAATAAGCGCAGCTCCCTCTGCGCTTGTCACTACTTTCATCTAATCACGTTGTTTTTTACGTTGAACCTTCTCTTGTAATACTGACTTATAATATTGCCCTAGTTTTCTATCTTTGAGTCGTTTTTCCGCTAAGCTGGCCGTATTGCGTGCTTGTTCTTGCTGCAGTTTTTGATAACGTAACCAGCGCTGCAAAGACAACTGGCCAGATTCAATGGCCTGTTTAATCGCACAACCAGGCTCGGTATCATGCTGACAATCCGTAAATCGGCACTGACCTAGATATTGACTGACATCATCAAACACGCTATCGATACCTTGCTCACAGTCAGCTAGTTGTAATTCGCGCATCCCTGGT
The DNA here is from genome assembly GCA_964584455.1 of uncultured Thioalkalispiraceae bacterium. Taxonomy (GTDB): domain Bacteria; phylum Pseudomonadota; class Gammaproteobacteria; order UBA6429; family Thiohalophilaceae; genus CAZPAE01. Next base: position 767 of record CAZPAE010000456.1, on the reverse strand, counting down.
GTATCCATTAACAAACCACCTTCACTTAACCAATGCAATGAACGTGCTGTTGTCGTATGCCGACCGTGGCTATCATCATGACGAATCTCATTGGTGGTTTGATGACTGCCGGTTAAGCTATTGACTAAAGTAGATTTACCCACACCGGAAGAACCGACTAGTGCTAGCGTTTGTCCTTCACCACACCATGAGGCTAATCCTTGCAGTGTATTTCTATCCAAAGCATTCACCGCCTCGACTAGAACACCGTGATGTAATGCTTGAGCACGCTGAATAAAATCATCAATGTTATGCACCAAGTCGACCTTAGTTAATACCAGCAACGGCATAACGCCCGCCTCCAAAGCTAAGGATAAGTAACGTTCCAAGCGTGCTTCGTTAAAATCGTGATTACAGCTGGTAACAATTAATAACGTATCGACATTTGCAGCAATGAATTGTTCTGCACGCTCAGTTCCGGCCGCTTTGCGTTTGATAATATTCTGGCGAGTTAATACTCGTTCAGGATAAGATGCGGTAACAGAAACGAGCATCCAATCACCAACGGCCAAAGCTGCCAAGCGCTTGAAATGTTCGCGCACCAAAGTCTGCTCACCCTGCTCGCTCCATAAGGTGATATGCCCACGCTGAATCTCTGCCACACGAGCAGGATAAAAATCGTCTAACTCATCTAATGAAATTTGTTGTTGAAAAAAGGGCTTCCACCCTAGTTGTTGAAGTGTATAAGACATTGTCGAAAACCTGTGTCGAAATCAGACATAAGGGTT
>CAZPAE010000455.1:0-3041 GCA_964584455.1 uncultured Thioalkalispiraceae bacterium | reverse complement strand
AGGCCAGCTTGCCCGTACACGATTCGAGCACCACCTACGCCGCTCAGAGAGTCGATTATGATTCCAGTACCTAGTGTCCAATTGGCAAGCGTGTCGTTCCACTCTTCAATGAACCCTCCAGTCACCGCGCCTGTACCGGAATCTCTTCTGTGGATGTACAGACGAATGAGGTATTTCCCTGGATTCGCTACATCTTCAACTCGGAAAACAGTCGCCAGGTGCCACTCTTGCTCGGTGATCAGTCCGCTAGACGTCGTTACGACAGATTGATCAACGTCATTGTTCTCCCAGAACATCGAAATGCCGCCGTTCGTCAGAACGCGGATTTGCATGATCCAATCGTTGGCGACACCTGTACCTTGGTTTCCAGATACAGAGAAAACACCTCCATTGTCCGCTGCAAGGGCTCCATTGTTCATCTTGAACATCACCTGCAGCGTGTGCGGGTCTGACCGCACTGCGTCGTTGAACGCCTGGTCGATCAGGGCAGAACGGCAAACAGTAAAGTTGGTCTCGTCACCAGGGAAATACCTGGAAAACACAGTTCTGTCAGAGCTGCCATTTGGACCCCATGTGATGCAGGGTTGCAAAGCAGGGACAGAAGCTGTAGGTGACAGTGGGTACGATGACTGCAAATCAGCCACACCGAACACACCATCAACGTGAGGGCTGAGACCAGTCGGCACCTCATCGTTGAGCATCTTGTACAGAACGATTACATCGTCTGTTAGTGTGTGTCCTCTTTCAGGCATTTACCCAATTCTATTGTAGTCTTCCAAAATCTCAGCGTCACTTCGAGCCACGCGAGACACTTTCATGTCCTGTATCCACCCTGTCCAGGGCCCCCAGGCTAGGCCCACAGAGTCTTGACCGCCTGCTGGAATAGACGAACCAGTAGAGTGTGTAGCAACCAACACTCCATTGATGAAGTGTTCAATCAACATCTCTCCTGGATTGTCACCGTCTTCCTGTACGCGCACTGCCCAGTGGAATTTTCCGAATTGCTCTTGCGCGTTCTCACCTACGTTCAGTAGTGGCAGGCTTGCAGGAACTTGTGAAATGTCAACACCGGCACCTTCTTCTCCAAAGAACGACGAAACAAATGCCGTGCTCATGCCGAACCTAAACAATGTGTTTGTCGGCAGTGTTTCGCCAGAAGCTGCGTGCTCAGCGATGAATCCCGACACAGGGCGTGCACCAAAAATCATCCAAGCGGATATCGTGTATGAAGGCACCGTGTCGATGTCGTCGTTGAAAAATTGGTAAAGGCTTCGTCCGTACGTGTTCTGGAAATTGGCATCGTCCATGCGCCACTGCACTTGCGCTCTGTCGTTGTTGCAGGCTTTGGGACGTCCGCCTGACCCAACCATGTCGTACGGCGGACAATCTTCTGTGATCGGAGTGCCAAAGAACGAATTCCACGAAGTGTCCATGTGAAAGCCGTTAGCTTCGTCAATCAAATCCGGCGGCTCATTCAGACCATATTCGATCAACGTAGTGAGTCCGTCTGATACAGAGCCGACATTCATCAACGCAGAAGCGGCTGAAGAAATCTCACCAGAAGACATAGCTTTGTTTATTATGCGAAGTGACCCTACGGACCCAATCCAAGCAGTACTTGACGTTCCGTCTGAATTTCCAATCCGAATGCGAGCGTTAGTTCCTGAGTTCGGTTCTGGCTTTTCTCCAGTACCGGAGGAGAAGGAGCCGTCAGTATTGAATGTTCCGATCAAATTGGTAGTGCCTGCAGTCTTGTTGCTAAGCCAAATGTCTACAGACCACTTCGTCGTGGTTCTCGTTGTGAATACGGCGTGAACGACAACCCAATCTCCAGTTGTGAAGTGACCTCCTGTAGTTGCCAGTGCCTGGTTGACGCCGTTGCGCTCCCAAAACATTGAAATGGTGCCAGCACCAGGGTCAGCCTCAAGGCGTACTAGAAAGTCATTCGCAGGGGTTTCGCTGCCGACCTCGCCGACAATGGTGAAAACTCCTCGATTGCCAAGATCGATATCTGCGCGAAACAGAGCCTCTAAGGTGTACTCGCCTCCATTTTCAACGATGTGCGTCCGAAGCGCGCTTCCCACTCCAATGACGGCACTCTCCAGCTCGTCAGTTCCGCCGCTGAACCATCGCGAGAACACGTCTCGTTGACCCTTACCAGCTGGTCCCCACGTGATTCTTGGTGTGTTCACGAGTGTTAGATCGTGATTCCCAGCTTCATCCGTGATGGTACCTGAATAGACGCCTTCTTCTACTTCACCGCATTTGTAGAGAAGTAGAGTGTCCGCGTCCAGCTGGTGTCCAAATTGAGGGTTTGATACTTCAGGAGGCACTAGCTGGACTCGATACCAATGACTTTCACTCGGCTTAGGTTGCCTGTGTATGTTCCCGTGCCGCTGATATGTCTCAATTCAACGTCAATCGCAGTGGTTGGACGAATAACAGCCTCTGCTTCTGGCACGTCACTCGCTCCTACTGCGCGGTTTTCTTCTTGGTTGAAGGCGCGGTGTCCTATGAAAGTTGCGTTGGTTATATCGTAGAATTGATATTCAATTAGATCACTTGCAGATCCGACTCCTCGAATGCTTGCTTCGAGTTCGTAAGTGTAGTTAGATTTAAGAGTCCACACTCCTGTTCCAGAATTGTAAGTGACATTTCTATTGTCAATGATGACATCAAACACGTAGGCGCCATTGACAGCAGGGACAGAAGGGGAGCCTGATCTCTCTGCCATGAAGTGTTCAACTGCGGGTGCACCGCCACCGCCACCGCCTGGCAGGTTGCCCACCTGGACACGCTTCTTGTTGTTCGAGTCCGCAGAGTCCTCGATGAGAACAAGGTCAGCCGCTACGGGCGTGACCTTCTCCGCCACAAGCGCGATTTCGCCCGCCTGGTTGTCGTGGATGGCTGTAGCGTCCGCTCCGTCGTTGACGGTAGGGTTCGGATACGTGCCGCCCAGCTCGCCGCCAGCTGCTCCTGAGGGCGGTCTAGACGCACCGGAGTCATCCAGGGTTGCATCGGACACCAGGGCGTTCAGCTGC
>CAZPAE010000454.1:1170-3053 GCA_964584455.1 uncultured Thioalkalispiraceae bacterium | reverse complement strand
AAAATCGAGGGCCCGCTGCGAGTCACGCCTTTTGAAACCACCGAACCTCTGGCATACGTTTTGCTAAATAGGCTATAGCAAGAATAGGAGTATGCTATGGCCAAAAATGACGAGTTAGAGCTAGATACCGCGGGTAAGTCCGGCGGTAAAGGCAAACTCATTATTCTTATCGTTGTGGTAGTTTTATTAGTTGCTGGCGCCGTCGTTGGTACCTTATTTTTTACTGGTAATCTTGGTGGCGGTGGTGATGATGACGGCGGCAAAAAAGCGAAAAAAGCCAAAGCTGATGAGCCGAAAGAATTAACCGTTAAACCTGCTTCTTATCTCGATTTAGCTCCCCCTTTTGTTGTGAATTTTGAAGATCAAACCCATGCGGGCTACCTGCAAATTGAAATGCAGGCCATGACTTACGATCCTGAAGTGGGCAAGCATGTGACAAAACATATGCCGCTGATTCGCAATAACATTCTTTTGCTATTAAGTGCGCAAAAATATGAAGTGATGCGTACCCGCGAAGGTAAAGAAACACTCCAAAAAGAAATACTGGAAATGTTCCAGAAAATCATCAAGGACACAACCGCAGAGTTGAAAGAAGGCGAAACGGCGCCCACAGGGACGATTGAGAAAGTTTACTTTACCAGTTTTATCATGCAGTAATAGAAGGAGAAGGTTACGAACGACTTACTTTCACAAGACGAGATCGATGCACTCTTACACGGTGTAGATAGTGGTGGTGTCGATACAGAAGCGGATGTTGCCGATGATGGTTCGGCACGATCGTTTGACTTTGCCAGTCAAGACCGTATTGTTCGCGGTCGTATGCCAACCCTGGAAATGTTGAACGAACGTTTTGCACGATATTTTAGGATTAGCTTTTTTAATATGATGCGTCGCTCGGCAGAGATATCTGTCTCTGGTGTGCAGATGATGAAATTTTCTGAGTACATGCTCAGTTTATTTGTGCCAACCAGTTTAAACATTGTGAAGATCAATCCACTTCGCGGCAAAGCACTATGTGTAATTGATCCTAAATTAGTGTTTATTACAGTGGATAATTTTTTCGGTGGTACAGGTCGTCATGCCAAGATCGAAGGACGCGAATTTTCTGCCACAGAAACACGCGTGATTAGCATTATTCTTGATTTGGCTTTTGCTGATTTAAAGGAAGCGTGGAAGCCGGTACTGCCGGTTGAGTTTGAGTTTGTCAATATGGAAGTGAATCCTCAGTTCGCGAATATTGTGAGCCCCAGTGAAGTTGTTGTGGTGAGCAGTTTCAGTGTTGAGCTAGAAGGAGGCGGAGGCACATTCTATGTGGTGATGCCGTATTCCATGTTAGAACCGATCCGTGAATTACTGGATGCCGGTGTACAAAGTGATAGAGCGGAACGTGATGAGCGCTGGACACTGACCTTGCGTGAAGAAGTAAAAAGTGCCGAAGTGGAAGTGTCCTGTGAATTGGCAGAAACAAAACTGAAGTTATCTGATCTATTAGATTTAAAAGAAGGCGATATCATTCCCATTGATTATCCCGAAAAAATTACCCTGGTTGCCGAAGATGTTCCCGTGTTTCGTGGCCTTTATGGTGTGCATAAGGGGAATAAAGCCGTCAAGATAGTCGAAACCGTTGAGCGCCCTAAATATAGCGAGGGGTATTCAATGGTGGTAGAAGCAGGAGCAAGTGATGAGTGATACTGATACTGATGTAGAGAACAAAGAAGATGAAGGTGTCATGGATGAATGGGCCGAAGCCTTAGCCGAAGCAGGGCAAGATGGCGGTGGTGATGACGGCAGTGGTGGTGAAGCCGAGGCTGCTGGTTTAGAAAACCTAGTGGATGATTCGATTGCGCCCAGTGATGAAGATGTTAACTTAGATGTCATTCTCG
>CAZPAE010000454.1:0-1160 GCA_964584455.1 uncultured Thioalkalispiraceae bacterium | reverse complement strand
CCGTTACCATTGCCATGGAAGTCGGCAGTACCAAAATTAATATTCGTAACCTATTACAACTGAACCAAGGTTCGGTCATTGAGTTAGATCGCATGGCCGGTGAACCTTTAGATATCAAAGTCAACGGTACATTGATTGCCCATGGAGAAGTTGTTGTAGTCAATGAAAAGTTTGGCATTCGATTAACGGATGTTATCAGTCCAGCAGAGCGAGTTAAAAAGCTTAAATGAAGGTGGTAATGAATGTGGCGGTCATATGTGTATGGTTTATTGGCTCTCTGCTCTGCGCCGGTGTATGCCGACCTCAAGAATACCCAGTCAACTACCAGTAAAGTCACCGATCCCGTTTCTTGGGGGGATTTCTCACAAGTTTTCCTTGGCTTGATTATTGTTGTTATCGCTATTTTTGCGATGGCATGGATGATAAAGCGCATGGGATATATTCAAACCCGCACCCATGGGCAACTTAAAGTCATTGGCGGTGTGGCATTAGGCCAACGTGAGCGCTTGGTGCTAGTGCAAGTGGGCGAACAACAGTTATTGTTAGGGATTGCCCCAGGTAACGTATCAACGTTGCATGTGCTAGAAAAACCGATAGATTTAGATAGTCATAGCGATCCGAACTCCGCAAGTTTTGCTGCCAAACTGCAATCTATGTTGCAAGGTAAGTCGCGCCAATGAATAGGCTATATAAAATACTCTTGCTGTGCTTGATATTTATGTTAGGCGCTTCAGGTATGGCCAGTGCCGAAGAAGGGCTGCCGGCAGTGACGGTGACCACAGAAGGTGATGCACAAACTTATAGTTTAAGTATACAAGTATTAGTGTTGATGACATTGTTAACGCTGTTACCTGCAGCGTTGATGATGATGACTTCGTTTACACGCATCATTGTCGTGTTGGCAATTCTTCGTCAAGCATTGGGGTTAGTACAAACACCTTCCGCACAAACGCTGGTTGGGTTAGCGTTATTTCTCACCTTGTTCATTATGGCGCCGGTATTTAGTAGTATTAATGAAGTAGCTGTTCAGCCGTACATGGCCGAACAAATAGATTTTATGCAGGCGTTAGCCAAAGCCAGTGAGCCGCTGAAAACATTTATGCTAGGGCAAACCCGTGAAGGTGACTTGGCCATGTTTACCCGTATCGCTGGCATAGAAG
>CAZPAE010000453.1:0-3090 GCA_964584455.1 uncultured Thioalkalispiraceae bacterium | reverse complement strand
CTACTGCAGCACAAATGGGCATGGGATTCATCCTACCGTTTGCACTGATGTTTGTGGCCATTCCACTTGAGACCTTCGTTCATTCATTGCGTACGGTACTAGGTTTGGTTGCGGCTGCCTTATTGCGTGTCTTAGCGTGGTCATTACGTTTAGCCGGTAATGTGATGCGGTTTGTCGCCAATGCCTTAATACAGTTATATGACTTGGTTATTTTTATTCCGCTTTGGATAGAACGTACCGTAAAACAACGCCAAGCGACAACGGAGCCGACTAGTAATAATCGTTCTGAAGAAAGTGTCGATACGGCATCAACCTTGAAGGAGGCAAGCATATAATGCGATATGCGAAATGGCTATTAGTCTCGCTAGGTTTGATTTTGAGTGCTTGTACGGGGGGTACGGGGCCCTATAACAAAGGTGTTTACATGTTGATTGATACCTCAGGCACCTATACTAAAGAGCTAGAGCAAGCACAACGGATTATTAATTTTACCTTGGCAAAGTTAAACCCAGGTGACACCTTTGCTGTTGCACGAGTAGATACGGGCAGTTTTAGTGAAAAAGATATTGTGTACAAACAGTCTTTTGATGATCGACCCAGTATGACGAATCAGCAAAAACGCCAGTTTCGTGATGCCATTGATCAATTTATTAAACAAGCAAAGCCAAGTGCATATACGGATATTACCGGTGGTCTTTTACAGGGTATCGAGTATTTAAATGAAGCAGGTACCGGTGAAAAAACGATTTTGATTTTTTCGGATTTAAAAGAAGAACTACAAAAAGGTTTTGTGCGCGATATTCCATTACAACTTAGCGGTTTTAATGTGATCGCTTTGAATGTTACCAAACTACGTTCTGATAATGTGGATCCGCGCGAATATATGGATCGGTTGGAAAGCTGGCAAAAGCGCGTTGAATCCGGTGGTGGACAGTGGAAAGTGATCAACGACTTAGAGCGTCTAGCCCCGATATTTGATTAATATTTTCTCTCTAAAATAAAGGCCTCAATATGAGATCCGTGTTGAGGTTTTACTCGTCTATTTGAACACCTTTTTACGCTATGTCAAGGCTAGTATTTTTTCCGCTGGCATGAAAAAATCATGATTGAGTGCAAGTAATGTTTCATATTGCCGATATAAAATATGAGGCACAAAAACATAACCCGTAGGAAACGATGACGTTATTAACCAAACAGGCTCAGAAGCGTAACCCCATGTGGTATTTTGAACGCAATTTCGCATTGCTACTACGCTTGATTCGTCAAACAAACTTGTTGGAACGATCCACTGTTCAGTTTCGTATGGCGGGCTCTGTGGTGACGTTACGTTTGAAAGAGCAAACTCGCTATACGCTGCTGATTGAAATTCAGCAAGGTCTATCGGACCTGCATGTTGTGATGGGTGACTTGAACTTTAATGTTCGTTTATATCTTGATGCGAGTGTAGCTGAGGTGATTAGTTATCAAGGCCGCCAACGCCTAGCGGTGAAGTATCCGTATCCTAATCAAAACATGTTTCACCCGGATGAAAAACGCCAGACGAATTTGGTCCTATTTGACTGGCTTTCAACGTGTTCTCGTCTAAACTACAAAGAGTGCATACTAGAAAAATATTGTAATTAATCATCGTGACCTAACTTCCCTTTATTATCAATTAGTTATGGAGTGAAACCGGGAAGCATATGGGCAAAAAATACATCGGAATAAGCTTAATCTTATTCTTTTTCCCCAGTTGGGCGTTGGCTGATCAGTCACAGGCATTACAGGCGCTAAAAGTAGGGAATTATCAACAAGCCGCTGTTCTGTGGCAGCAAATGGCGAATGCCGGGGACCCCCTTGCGCAATATAATCTTGCCTTATTGTACAAAGCCGGTAGTGGCGTTCGACAGGACAAGAATATGTCCGAGTATTGGTTACGCATGGCCGCAAGACAAGGCTTGGCACAGGCTTATACTCGGCTCAATACACAAAGCCTAGCTCCTACCAAAAAAACCTCAATCACTAAGGTGACACTGAATCCAGAACAATGGATTGCCAGCCAGAACCCGAAGTTTTATACCCTACAGTTGGCCAGTAGTACCAATCAAAGATTGATCGCCAAGTATTTTGAACAAAATGCGTTGGAAGGAAAAGCCGGTTACTATCGATCCATGCGTGAAGGTGAGCAATGGTATGCCTTAGTTTATGGTGCATTTAGCTCCGTGCATGAAGCCAAGGCTGCAATAGATGCATTGCCAGCGGATTTACGTAAGTGGTCACCTTGGGTGCGTAATATAAAGTCTATTCACCGCATTATGATTCGCTAAAGCCATATGCTTTAGCGTTTCGATAACCTTTCTCGAATTTTATTATGTAATTTTTTTACCCAGTCATTGTATTTTGACGCAATATTGGTACCGTCATATTGCAAGTTGCTACTATCTTTATATTTAATACTGTATTGGTTAGCAGTGTAATAAATGTTGACCTTAGCCATATGACCACTACGGAATAATGTTGCAACAAAATGGCCAGGTTTAACGGTTTGTATTTGCCAGCCTGTTGCCACACCAGCCAATTTTATATCTTTTTCAATCTGCTTTAAGTTCTTGTGGCCACTTTCAGCACTAATCGGTGTATTTGCATAGTTTTGTACTGGTGAGGACTGACCACACCCCCATAACATCACCATTGATATGCATAGTAGCGTTGTCATCTTACCGAGTGCCATGTCCTTCTCCTTAGCAGATGGATGAATTGGTATTTTATTCGCTCATTTTAGACGAAAAAAAACCAAATAGGTTCAGGGATCCGGTGTTTTGTGATAACTGTTGGGTTTTGGTAAGCGGAATTTCATATTTTGATACAACAAATTGGTTTCTCGCTAACAAATACGCGGCAGCTGTTCACCAACTAACATATCAATAATTCGTTCCCCACCAAATAACGTAGAGAGGATCACGGTCCCTGCCGGTTTTTCGGTGATAGTACCAATCACCGCACTATGCGTTCCGGCAGGATGTGCTTGCATCGCTGCTAATACTTTATCGGCCGCCTCGGCTGGCACAACAGCAACAAGCTTACCTTCATTGGCGAGATAAAGTGGATCTA
>CAZPAE010000452.1:0-3105 GCA_964584455.1 uncultured Thioalkalispiraceae bacterium | reverse complement strand
ATTGGCCTGGAAAGGAAATACAGTCGTACATAGCGAAACACAAAATGCTACTTTCTTAAACTTCATAACTTACCTCAATTTTGGTTAGGTTAATTTTAAGGAGCGCATAATGTTGCTTTTTTATTACGATAAAGAGACGTTTAAATGACTTTTTTGTGACAGCAATGATTAAAGCGAAATGCTACGAATTAAGCGATTGATTTTAATAAAAAAATGCGTACACACAAACAAGTAACATTTGCTATAATTCATCACCCCAGCTTTTTCGCGGAAAATCATGCAGCCGGTTCTCGAAGTTAAACATATCGTTTGTCGCTACCAAGGCAATACCGTCGTTAGCGATGTTTCCATCCATATCAACGAAGGTGATCTATTTTGTCTATTGGGTCCAAGCGGCTGTGGTAAAACAACCGTGCTACGTGCTATCGCTGGCTTTGAACCTATCTATGACGGCCACATTCGCCTTCGTAATCACATTGTCTCCAGTGCCAAGAGTATGATCCTGCCAGAAAAACGGCGTATCGGCATGGTGTTCCAAGACTATGCGCTGTTCCCACACATGAATGTGAAAGATAATATTGGCTTTGGCTTACGTGATTACAGCGCCGCAGACCGACGCAAGCGGATACAGGAACTGCTTGGCATCGTTAACCTCACTGAGTGCGGTGAACGTTATGTGCATGAGTTATCCGGTGGTCAACAACAGCGAATTGCCCTAGCCCGTGCATTAGCTCCTAAACCCGATTTAATTTTAATGGATGAGCCTTTTTCCAATCTTGATGTGGAAATGCGCGAGCACTTAAGTCAAGAGGTTCGGCAAATTTTACGTTCACAAGGCGCCACCGGAGTTCTCGTCACGCACGATCAATTAGAAGCCTTTGCAGTAGGCGACCAGATCGGTGTGATGCATGAGGGTCGGATTGTGCAGCGGGATACGGCTTACAATCTTTATCACTCTCCTACTAACTACTTTGTTGCTGATTTTATCGGTCAAGGTGTTTTCTTAGATGGCACCTTGGTAACACCAGAGCAAGTGCAAACTCAAATTGGTATGATCAGCGGTGATCGAGCCTATGACTGGCCCCAGGGTACCGCCTTTAAACTGCTATTGTGGCCAGATGATATTATTCATGATGAGCAAGGTGAATTAGTCGCTGAAGTACGACACAAAGCCTTTAAAGGGGCTGAAATACTCTACACATTACGTGTCACTGATGATATTGAAGTGCTTTCGCTCTTTCCAAGCCACCACAACCATGAGATTGGCGAACAAGTTAATGTGCGCTTAGCACCGGATCATATGGTTGCATTCCAAGCAAGCTAGAATAAATAAAAAAACAATTTAGCTTTTATTGTTACGCTGATTATAGTCCCGTGCTTCTTGCTCCACCTGTTCCATACTAATGTGGCGCACATCCTTACCTTTCACAAGATAAATCACATATTCGCAGATGTTACGGGCACGGTCACCAATCCGCTCTAACGCCCGCGCAGACCACATGACACCCACAACACGCGGAATGGAACGAGGATCTTCCATCATATAGGTCATTAACTGGCGTAGAATATTTTCATATTCTTGGTCAATTTTAAGATCTTTTTTCGCAATCGCCGCAGCCGCTGCTGCATCCATCCGTGCAAACGCATCAAGCGACTCATGCAACATACGACGTACATGTTCACCTAAATGGCCAATGCCCACTAATGCCTTTGTATTTTTAGAATCGCCTTCAGCGAATTGTAATGCCATACGGCCAACACGCTCAGCTTCATCACCAATCCGCTCTAAATCAGTAATGGTTTTAATGATCGCCATTAATAAACGCAAATCGCTGGCAGCAGGCTGACGCCGGGCTAAGATATGGGTGCACTCTTCGTCAATGTCGACTTCTAAACGATTAATTTTATAATCATTGGTCACGACCACTTCGGCAAGCGTGGTATCCATGGTGGTTAACGATAAAATAGCATCGGCAAGTTGCTGTTCAACCAATCCGCCCATCTGTAATACGCGATTACGAACGTCTTCTAATTCTTGATTAAACTGCTGCGAAATATGATGACCGATATCTGCCTTTTCCATGATGCTATCCTTTAATTAGCTAGCTCTATTAACCATAACGACCAGTGATATAATCTTCTGTTTGTTTCTCTTTCGGGTTAGTAAATAGGGTATTGGTATCCGCAAATTCAATTAACTTACCCATATACATAAAAGCGGTATAGTCGGATACTCGAGCCGCTTGTTGCATATTATGAGTTACAATAATGATGGTGTAGTTCTTTTTCAACTCATAAATCAATTCTTCGATTTTCAGCGTAGAAATTGGATCCAAAGCAGAAGCAGGCTCATCCAGCAATAACACTTCTGGCTCAATGGCAATAGCACGGGCAATCACTAAACGCTGTTGCTGACCACCGGACATACCCAATGCATTATCGTCTAACCGGTCTTTCATTTCGTCCCACAATGCCGCACCTTTAAGCGCATTTTCCACCGCCTCGTCTAAGCGACGTTTATCATTAATTCCTTGAATACGTAAGCCATAAGCCACATTTTCATAAACGCTTTTAGGAAAAGGGTTGGGTTTTTGGAACACCATGCCAACACGGGTGCGCAAGCTGGCCACATTGACCCGTTTATCGTAAATGTTTTCATTGTGTAGTTTAATATTACCCTCAATAAGGCAATCATCTACTAAATCATTCATGCGGTTAAAACAACGCAGCAAAGTTGACTTGCCACAACCGCTGGGACCAATAAAGGCGGTGACCCGGTTTTTCGGTATCACCATATTGACATCATATAGTGCCTGATTGACGCCACCATAATAGAGATTTAAGTTCTCCACTTCTAATGCCAACTGCTCATCTTCTAACTGAGTTGCCGCATCAGTGCCGCGATCCAACGCATCAATATTAATGCCGTGTGTGAGAGTTGATTCACTCATCGTGGTCGTCATGGTATCACCCACTATCGTATCCAAAGTTAATTTTCCAATGCGCGATATTTCTCACGCAACCGGTTGCGGATTTGTATCGCAACAATATTCAAAGCAATAATCACCAAAACCAGTAGTAAAGACGTAGCATATACTAATGGTC
>CAZPAE010000451.1:0-3106 GCA_964584455.1 uncultured Thioalkalispiraceae bacterium | reverse complement strand
GAAATTGAGAAAGAAGGTAACTTCTACGGGGCCATGGACGGTGCCAGTAAGTTTGTCAAGGGTGATGCCATTGCCGGGATTATTATTATCTTAATCGATATTATCGGCGGCTTAATCATTGGTGTTGCCCAAATGGGCATGGGCTGGGGTGAAGCCATGCAAGTCTTTACCTTACTGACCATTGGTGATGGTATTGTCACACAAATTCCAGCGCTGGTGATTGCTACTGCTACCGGGATTATCGTGACCCGCGCCGCCTCCGATGATCTACTCAGTAAAGAAATATCGAGACAAATCACTGCCCACCCAAAAACCTTAATCCTGGTTTCCTTAGGTTTGGTGCTCATGCTGTTGTTACCGGGGATTCCGGCATGGCCTATCTTGTTGGTGCTAGCGGCATTAAGCTTATTGATTTATCGCATTTATAAAACCCGTGCGAACGTTGCCAGCGATGAGGTAGATGAGCAAGAAGAACAGCGTCAAGCAGAGCAACAAGAAGACGAAGATATTTATGACATGCTGACCGTTGAGCCTATTGTGGTATCGGTTGGGCAGAACCTGGTTCCCATGGTGGGCGGCGAAGACAGTTTATTCATGGAGCGTATCGCGGCATTTCGTAAGCAATATGCTATGGATATGGGCTTTGTGGTACCCAAGGTACGAATCCGTGATAACAAGAAGCTCAATCCCAACGCCTATGAAATTGAGGTCTATGGTGCCAAAGTAGGCAATGGCGAAGTGTTAGCGGATCGCTTATTGGCCATTGACCCGGGTAATGTCAAAGCCAAAATCGAAGGTATTGATACCAAAGATCCAAGTTATGGTTTACCCGCCCGTTGGATTATGGAAGATAAACGCACCAGTGCCAAAGAAAATGGCTATACCGTGGTTGAGCCCGCTTATGTGTTGATGACCCACTTAAGTGAAATGATCAAACAGCAGGCCTCTAACTTATTAACCCGCGGTGAAACAGAACGACTTATTGAGCGTGTTAAACAAAATCAAGCTGGTTTGGTGGATGAGCTTATTCCTGCGGTATTAACCCTGTCAGATATTCAAAAAGTATTACAGCGTTTATTAACCGAGCGGGTCTCGATTCGGAATTTGGAAACCATTTTAGAAGTGTTAGTCGACTTTGGTAAACAAACCAAAGATCCCGAACAATTGCGTGAGTTAGTACGCCAAAAGCTGGGCCCAAGCATTTGCCAGTCATTGGTCAATAAAGAAGGCGATTTACATGTGCTTACCCTTGACCCCAGTGTTGAGAAAACCATTGTTAGCAGTATTCGCGCAATTAATGAAAAACAAACCTTGGTATTAGAACCGCGTATTGCCGAGCAGTTAATCTCCAAGCTGTTAGGTAATGTGGATAATATGATGAAGAGTAACCACTTCCCGGTACTGCTTTGTGCACCGGAAATCCGGGGTTTATTCCGTCAGTTTACCGAACGGTTTTTGCCGCATCTTTCTATTGTGTCTATTTCAGAAGTGCCCAATACGATTAATGTGAAGTCGTTTGGCATGGTGTCGGTATAGGAGTAGGTCATGTCTATTACCATTACAGGATTGCTAGGGTTACTCAATGGCCAGAACGGGCAGGCACAGAACTTACTGATCTCAGGCACGGAAAACCTAAGAAATAGCTTGCAACCCAATATGCTCGTGACCGGTACCGTGCAAGCGAATTTAGGCGACGGCAAGTACAATGTGAAGTTCATGAAAGAAAGTGCGGTAGTGGAAAGTAAAACACCGTTAACGGTTAATGAGTTGATTCATGGTCGTGTTGTGGGTGTCGGCGATAAAATAGAACTACAGCGCGTCTTTAAAGATAAAGCCGTTTCGGATAACCAAGCAGCCAAGCAGGCTAACTGGGAGCACTTGTCTTCGGCCGGTAGCCAAGGTGCCCGTGCGGTCGAAGTGTTACAAGGTTATCGGGTGAGTTTATCAGCTGACGAACAGCTCACCTTGGCCAGTATGTTGAAATCCGGTGTAGATGCTGATGCACTCACCCTCTCTGCAGTGGTGCTCAATAAAATGGGTGTTACTGTAACGAGCACCATGTTAAATACCTTGTATCCGGTGTTATCAAAAACGCTGAATGAGAAATTTCAATTACAAAATATGACAGCCTATTTGGATTTTGAAGCACCGCAATCCAATCAGTCTAATGCAAAAAATATTACTGAGTTAGCGGCATTTATTGCCGATGCCACCGGGCGTTTACCCGAAGCCAGTTTGCAAGAGAATAAACAACAGTTCTTAGAACAGTTTGATCCCAATAATACTGAAAGCGTCGATTTAGATATGGACTCCGGTGAACAACAATCGGATCAGCAGAACCTGTTGTTTGACGCCAAAAGAATATTATTAAACTCGCAGAGTGATGGCACGGTATCACATCGGGTTACTGTGGTGCCCTTTGTCATTAATGACAAGTTAGTGGAAGTGGATATGGCCTTGTTTTCGCAGCGCGAACAGCAACAGCAGGATTCTATTAAGCATCGCAAAATTGCCTTGTCACTGGATACTGACATGCTGGGCCAGGTGGATATTGAAATTAACATGGCCGATAAACATGCCCGGATTAATATCAATACCGAAAATAATCTAACTACCAATGAGCTAGTCCAGTTTATGCCGCAGCTAAAGCGGGATTTTTCTGAGTTTAGTATTCAGTTAGATGAATTGAATTACGGCACTATCGAGAAAAATAAGCTGGGTAATGTAATTGGTTCAGTGGTGGAACATTATATTTCACAAGATAGCTTGAGTCGGGTGTATTAAGTATGAGCGATTCAGAACCAAAAAAAGTCGTTGGCTTAAAATACACCCCAGGTGAAGAGTTGCCGCGTCTGATATTAAAAGGTAGTGGCCATATTGCGGAAGAGATCTTGAAGAACCGCAATACTATCAACAGTCATAAAGTGGTGGAAGATAAAGATTTAGTGAATAAGTTATATCGATTACCCATCGATGCGGAAATTACCAAAGATTTATATGAAGTTGTGGCGATTATTTTAGCCCATGTGTTTTCAGTAAATGAAAAGTTAAAGGAAAAAATAGATGACAGATACGTATTCGGCGATACAAGCGACCATGCTTAATG
>CAZPAE010000450.1:0-3112 GCA_964584455.1 uncultured Thioalkalispiraceae bacterium | reverse complement strand
ATTGAGCCTAAGCACCATCGTGCGCTTGGGTTTAGTTTGGTTGCCATTGGTATTGCGCCGGATATTACTGCAGAAGCGATGTATGCCTTTGTTTTACCTGAAGTGCAAAACCCAGAAATGTTTGCCCTGCTAGAACGTATCGCTATCTTACTCACCGGTGTCATTGGTAATACCGCTTATTGCCTCGGTGGGTTGTTGCTCAATCTCTTGCTATTACACAATACTGCCCTGCCGCGCTCCATTATCTATTTCGGCTTACCCTCATGGGTAATCGGACTCTGCATTGGTATCGCCCTGTTATTAGGTCAACCACAAAGCGCAGGGTTGTTCACCGCGGTTGCCATGGTATGGAATGTACTATGGATGTTTGTGTTCACACTGCGAGTACTACACCCCAAACGCTATCAACAGGTTGCCTGTTATGCTTGAGTTTTTTCAATCGAATGCTGCTGTGT
The DNA here is from genome assembly GCA_964584455.1 of uncultured Thioalkalispiraceae bacterium. GTDB lineage: Bacteria > Pseudomonadota > Gammaproteobacteria > UBA6429 > Thiohalophilaceae > CAZPAE01. The sequence continues at coordinate 2,657 of CAZPAE010000450.1, read as the reverse complement.
ACAGTATTTTAAAAATTCTCCACATAGGCAGCTTAATTTTTTGGTTAGGCCCGACATTAGGCGCATGGTGGTTATTACGCGCTACAACTTATCGGTTTGGGGAACCTTCGATTATCAGTCAATATTTATATCGATTATTCCTAAAGGTCACCGAAATAGAACATATCGCTTTAATGACTTTACTCATCACCGGTGGTTTGCTTGGCATGCTATTAGATAGCTATCAACAAACTTGGTTATTAATAAAACTCACATTGATACTTGTTATTTTATTGCCCTTTGAAGCATTAGATATTTGGCTTTGTCATTATAAATTAGCCAATATGTTTGAGCGGCGACACCCTTCAACACCTTATGCTATCGAAGAAAATCGCCTATTAGCTTTTTACCATCACCAGTTTGTCCCTTTGGCTTTACTATTTATACCTATTACGGTACTTATTATTTTTTGGCTGGTAATCAGTAAACCTATTATTTGAAGACGATAGTTTTATTACCTTGTACTAAGACTCTATCTTCCAAGTGATAGCGTAAACCCCGTGCTAATACGGTCTTCTCCACATCGCGACCTAAACGAATCGTATCACCCAATGAATCGTGATGACTAATCCGGATCACATCTTGCTCAATAATGGGACCGGCATCGAGATCTGGTGTCACATAGTGACAAGTCGCGCCCGTTAATTTAACACCGCGCATGTTTGCTTGATGATACGGCCTTGCACCACTGAATGCCGGTAAAAAACTATGATGAATATTAATAATCTGGTGTAGGTAACGTTCACATAACCAAGCTGGCAAAATTTGCATATAGCGCGCCAGTACAACAGTTTGTAATTCGTATCGATTGATTAAGTCTGCCATTTCCTGAAATGCAGCTTCTTTTTGCTCTGGGTCTTTATCCACCGGTACATGATGAAAAGCAATACCATGACGTTCAGCAATGCTACGCAAGTCATCATGATTGGAAATAACACAGGGAATGTCACACGCTAAATCGCCATTTTCCCAGCGATATAAAAGATCATTCAAACAATGTGACTCTTTACTAACAAACAGACCTACCTTATGTACATGGCTGGTATCGGTAATATGCCAATGCATGGCAAATTGCTCAGCCACTGGCGTAAAGTAGGTCGACAAGGTTTCAGCATCAAACGCTAAACTATCCGCCGCAATCTCATAGCGCATAAAAAAGGTCCCCGTGGAAGGATCAGAAAACTGGTTTGCCTCTGTAATCCAACCACCATGTTGCGCAATGCAACTACTGACAGCCGCCACAATGCCAACCCGATCTTCACAGGTAATAATTAAGCGATAGTGCCGCTTTTGATCCATGAGCTTCTACCTTAAAAAAACCGCAAGAATACGTGATCACTACCATAGAAGAAAGAGCTCGCAATGATATAGGTCAAATCGACAAAAACTTGATAAAACGCCTCTAGATAGCGTTTTGCGTACCCTTTCACTACCTCGTTCACTATAATAGGTAAGATGCACTAACAAAGTATATATAGGTATAGTTGTCCGCACTTATTTATGGATCAAGCACTTAAACAATTTCATCCGGCTGTTGCCAGTTGGTTCGACCAGTACTTTGGCCAACCTACCGATGTACAAATCGCAGCATGGCAGGCTATCGCTTCGCAACAGCATACCTTAATTGCCGCCCCTACTGGTTCAGGTAAAACCTTAGCCGCATTTTTGGCAAGTATTGATCAACTATTGCAACAGGGGATTGAGCAGCAACTCACTGATCAAACCCAAGTGCTTTATATCTCACCGCTCAAAGCATTATCCAACGATATACAAAAAAACTTACAAACTCCGCTCAATGGGATTCGCGATCGCCTATTGGAATCGGGGCTTGCTGATGTCAGTATCAGCGCTTGGGTGCGTACTGGTGACACTTCGCAATCAGAACGAGAAAAAATGCGTCGGCAACATCCGCATATCCTCGTGACGACGCCAGAGTCACTTTTTATCCTACTGACATCGGAGTCCGGTCGAGACATGCTAAGCCACATTAAGCATGTTATCGTCGATGAAATTCATGCTTTAGCCGGTAATAAACGCGGTGCTCACTTAAGCTTATCCTTAGAACGACTAGAGCGCTTATGCCTGAACATGAATAACCCGGCTCCTATTCGCATCGGTATTTCTGCCACGCAAAAGCCCATCGAAACCATGGCAGACTTTTTATTAGGCAACCGTTCAGACAATATTCACATCATTGATACCGGGCATACTCGCCAACGGGATTTGCAATTATGTTTACCGCGCTCGCCGATCGATGCGGTCATGGCCAATGAAGTATGGGACGAAATCTATGATCAGCTCACCGGGCTCATTGCAGAACACCGAACAACCTTAATCTTTGTTAATACCCGTCGTTTGGCTGAACGCGCCGCCCATCATTTAGCAGAGCGTTTAGGTGAAGAGAATGTCACCTCACATCATGGAAGTTTATCGCGTAAACATCGACTACGTGCCGAACAACGACTCAAAGATGGTAAGCTGCGCGCCATTGTGGCCACCGCATCATTAGAACTGGGTATTGATATTGGTGATATTGATCTGGTTTGCCAGTTAGGCTCACCCCGAGGTATTGCCACCTTCTTACAACGGGTAGGCCGCTCCGGCCACGGCGTTAACCT
>CAZPAE010000449.1:0-3117 GCA_964584455.1 uncultured Thioalkalispiraceae bacterium | reverse complement strand
ACCTGAGCTCGATCGCCAACAATACCGGCGTAAACTGGAAGATATGGTGGCGACCCTGGCTGTGAGGGTCGATTTGGCCAGTACGGTGCAAGCCAAATTAGCGCAATTGAACCGGTATTTTTATGACGAGCTCGGTTTTATTGGTAACGCGGCAGATTATTATAATCCAGAGAATAGCTATTTAAATAAGGTTTTAGACTATCATCGTGGTATTCCTATTACGTTGTCGTTGTTGTATATGAAATTAGCCGACGCGATTGGACTTGATGTGATGGGGGTTAATTTCCCTGGACGCTTTTTAGTTGCGATGATTATTGACGATGATAGGAAAATCATCGACCCATATGATCAAGGTAAATTATTAGACAGAGCCGGTTTGCTTGCCTTACTGAAATCAGCAGGTGCAGATAAGCATCCTGTTGATGGTTTAGATAGTTATCTCGTGCCAACAACGAATCGTATTTTCTTGGTTCGCTTGTTACGTAATTTAAAAAATATTTTCATCGAACAACAGAATGTTGAGTCGGGCATGATTGTTATTGAAATGATTTTGTCCTTACTCCCTGAGTCACCAGATGAATTACGTGATCGAGGTATGATTTATCATCATATTGGTTACGCATCAGGGGCTTTAGTTGATTTACAACGGTTTTTAGTGTTACAGCCAGATACCACAGAGCGCACAGTGATTGAAGCTATGATCAAATCACTAGAACAACAGGATACGCCATTACATTGAGTGCCAAGGGCTGTTGCGTGTTGTGTCGCCGCCAAGGGGTGGTGCTAACAAAGCATCATCTAATACCACGCACTAGACATAAAAATAAGCGCATTAAACGTTTGTTTACACGTGATGAAATGTTGTTGAATGTGATGATGGTGTGCCGACCGTGTCATTCACAAATTCATAATGTGTTAACAGAAAAGGAACTGGCGCTAGAGTACAATACTTATGAGAAGATCGTACAACATGCAGATATCCAGCATTTTGTGAACTGGATAAAGAATAAACCAGCGAACTTTCGTGTACCTAATCAGCGAAAAAAATAGGTGCTAAGCATGGAGCGTGAACTTTATATTTTACGGCATGGTAAATCGGATTGGGGCAATGATTCGTTAAAGGATCATGATAGACCCTTGTCTAAGCGAGGCCAACGAGATATGGGTTTGATGGCTGACTGGATGAAGCAAGGGTATCTTTATCCAGGCTATGTGGTATGTTCAACAGCTTTGCGTACTCGTCAGACATTAAGTTATGTTAGTGAAGTATTGTCTATCGATGAAGATAGGATTCATTATGATAAGACAATGTATCTAGCTAGTTTGTCGACATTGTTATCGATTTTAGCCAGTATCCCCACATCTGAAAGTGCGGTTATGTTGGTGGGGCATAATCCAGGTTTGGATCAATTAGTTTTACATATTAGTGCAAGTGATGTGCCTTTTACGTCAAACCAAAAACTCATGACCACAAGTTGCCTGGCGCATTTTAAACTACCACAGCAGTGGGATGAATTAGAGAGTTGTGCTGAATTGGTTTCTATTACTAGACCGAAACAGCTTTACAGTAGTTAATTGAGGAGTCACCATGAATCAACCACTTGATCAAGTTGCAATGGATCAGTTGTTTTTACAAGCACGTAGCCATAATGGCTGGCTAGATAAGCCAGTCAGTGAGCAACAGCTAGAGCAGCTTTATGCCCTAATGAAAATGGGGCCAACCAGTGCCAATGCCTGCCCTGCTAGACTAGTCTTCATTCAGTCAGATGCAGCAAAGCAAAAACTCAAAGACTGCTTAGACGAGGGCAATGTTGAAAAAGCCATGGCGGCACCAGTGGTGGCGATTATTGGGATGGATATGTTGTTCCATGAAAAATTAGCTAAATTATTTCCCCATACCGATGCGAAAAGTTGGTTTGAAGGCAAACCTGAGAAAATCAAAGAAACCGCATTCCGTAATAGTTCGTTGCAAGGGGCCTACTTCATTATGGCCGCTCGTAGCTTGGGACTAGATGCTGGCCCCATGTCAGGTTTTAATAGTCAAAAGTTAGACCAAACTTTTTTCCCTGATGGAAATATCCAATCTAATTTTATTTGTGCTATTGGATATGGTGATGCCAGCAAATTATTTCCTCGTGGCCCACGTTTGGCATTTGATGAAGCGTGCCGAATTGAGTGAATAACCTGGATAATTAGCCATAAGTATAGTTTTAGTAAGACTGGCCGCTATCAGAGATAGAAGAGTATATCGTGTCATGTGTAGGATAGTATTTAACTCAAGTTGCTGATGCTTTGCTATGGGGCCATATCAACAATATCAGGATGACATAACACAACATGGTTTACGCCAAGACCCTGCTCAGTATCAAGCTGTTCAGGCTTTGCAGCGCTTGTACGAAGAAATAAACCAGCGGGTTACGGATCCTCCTAGTTTTTGGCGACGTTTGTTGCGGCGTGAGCCGATCACAAAGGGCCTATATTTAGTTGGTAGTGTTGGGCGCGGCAAAACCTATCTCATGGACATGTTTTATGAAAGTCTTGAGGGGGTAAAAAAACAGCGGGTTCATTATCATCGTTTTATGCTTGATATCCATGAGAAACTCAAACATTTGCCTCGTTCACCTAACCCGTTACCGATTGTTGGCAAGGACATTGCCATGCAAACCCAGATACTTTGTTTAGATGAGTTTCATGTCACCGATGTTGCCGATGCGATGCTACTATCCGGTTTATTAGATGCCTTGTTTTGCCATAAAGTGGTATTAGTAGCGACCTCAAATACCGCGATTGATGATTTATATCTAAATGGTTTGCAACGCGAACGGTTTATGGAAGCGATTCAGTTATTAAATACTCATACAACACAGGTTGATTTGGCCAACGGTGAGGACTATCGCTTAAGTTATTTAGAGAAGGGGGAAACCTTCTTAGTGACGGAGTATGAAACCAATACAGACTGGTTAATGGGCAAGTTCAATGACTTGGCACCAACCAAGGTAGAACGTGAGCAATACTTAACGATTCATCATCGTCACATTCATGCGCTTGCCGTTTCGGATGATATAGTGTGGTTTGATTTTAGCGAATTATGCAAAACACCCCGAGCCGCAAAAGACT
>CAZPAE010000448.1:0-3127 GCA_964584455.1 uncultured Thioalkalispiraceae bacterium | reverse complement strand
TGGGTGTTTGTGTTAACTGGATGACTTCCGGGCTACGGTTAGGTTGGGTTTGCCACTTATGCCATTGTGCTGCTAACGTCGGGGCAACTTTATCCAATTGCCCTGATTTTTGTTGTTCGTTAATGCCAAGCATTTGAGAGGCCGACTCGTTAATCAGTCTAATATAGCCTGTACCGTCAATGACCAGTACACCGGTTTGCATGCGTTGGATAATATGTTCGGTGAGTTGGGCTAGGTTGGCCAAATCAATACTGCGTTCTTGTGCGAGACTTTCACTTTCTCGCAGTCGACCTGCCAAATAGACAAAAAACAGCGTGGTCGCAAAATAGGTAATACCAAGCAGGCCAGCGAAGGGATAGCTATTACCGGGAGGATAGGTAACGGCGATGTAAACTTGTTCGCTAAGTATGGTCAGTGTGGCGACGGCAGCAAGCCCAAAAGCGGTGCGTTTGGACATAACGATACTGGCACTCGCTAGGCTAACAACAATTAACACACCCAAACCACTTTGAATACCGCCACTGGTGTGCATTAACAAAGTAAGAAATACAATATCCAGTAACACACTTGCCCAAACTTGAATATGAAAGGGAAGTTTATGGGTTTTGTGAATAGACCAAAGAACTAAACTGAGTGAGAAATAAATACCACTGTAATGAAAGAAGGCGTCGTCATCATAGCTACCTAGTGGTGCAATAAGATTGTCGGTTAAGTACAGTAAACAGAATAATAATGAAAGTGCGCTCCGGAATATGTGGAGCAGGAATAGTGGGCGATATGGGTCATCAACAGATAGCGAACGAGCAGAGGCCGAATCGGGTTTAAGGAAATAGGTTTCCATTAGTCTGGTTTATTTTGGCTATCCGCCTCCAAATGTGCCTGACTACAATAATAGCGCCCATCTTTGCAAATCGCCTCTTGTTCTGGAATATGTAGCTGGCAGGTCTGACAGCGGACCATTTTTTCGACGGACCGGTTTTTCGGCGTCTTTTTGCGGGTACGGATTTGTTTTTGTGCTACATAGCGTTTAATGAGCGCATAAATAAGCCAAGCTACAAATAAAATGGCTAAAAGTCGAAATAAACCCATGGTGAAAACTATCGCTGGTGTGACCGATGATGCTGTGATCATATCAGTTCATTAGCGGTGCTGACTGTATATTTTTTGATTTCAGCGGCGCTTTCCGACAAAATACAACGCCTTAATTTTGGCCTCGCTGTTAGCCGGGGTAGTGCAGCAAAAATAATCGATATGTATTGATTTTTCTCAAATTGGATAAGAAGTAGTCCTATGAATATTCATGAGTTCCAAGCCAAAACATTATTTCGCGAATATGGCATTCCTGTACCGGACGGAGAGGTTGCGCGAACAGTGGATAGTGCCTTGTCTGTGGCCAAAGAGCTAGGCGGTGATAAGTGGGTGGTCAAAGCCCAGGTTCATGCTGGTGGACGGGGTAAAGCCGGTGGGGTGGTGATTGTTGATACGCTAGAGCAGCTTGAACCGGTTGTCGAAGGATTGCTGGGAAAACATCTGGTGACATTTCAAAGTGCACCGACAGGCCAACCTGTGGATCAACTCCTAGTCGAAAAACCAACCCAAATCGATCGAGAGTTATATCTTGGCCTATTAGTTGATCGTGCCAAAGAGCGGGTCGTGTTAATGGCCTCAGCCGCTGGTGGGATGGAGATCGAAGAAGTGGCCAGCCAGCACCCGGAACAATTACATACCTTATATATCGATCCCGTTGTGGGTTTACAGCCTTATCAATGTCGACAAGTGGTGTTTGCGTTAGGCCTAGCAGATCATACTCGACAAATGACCGCGATTATGATGAATCTTTATCGCCTATTTATGGATAAGGATCTGAGCTTAGTGGAGATTAATCCCCTGGTGTGCAATGAGCAGGGGTTAGTGGCGATTGATGCCAAAATTAATATGGATGATAACGCGCTATTTCGCCATAAAAAAGCAGCCGAGTTACGCGACATTCGTCAAGAAGATGAGAAAGAAGCCCAGGCCCATGCGCATGGTCTTAACTATGTCAGTTTAGACGGCAGCATTGCTTGTATGGTGAATGGTGCTGGGTTGGCTATGGCGACAATGGATATCATTAAACACTTTGGTGCTGAGCCAGCAAATTTTTTAGATGTAGGTGGTGGTACCACGGCGGACAAAGTGGCCGAGGCGTTTAAGATCATTTTATCTGACCATAAAGTAAAAGCGATTTTAGTGAATATTTTTGGCGGCATTGTGCGTTGCGATTTAATTGCCGAAGGCATTATTAAGGCCGTGAAAGAAGTCTCTGTTGCCGTGCCTACCATTGTGCGCTTGGAAGGCACCAATGTGGATAAAGGTCGCCAGTTACTGGCAGACAGTGGCCTGGCGATTATTGCTGCCAATGACTTAGGTGATGCTGCTCGCAAAGCGGTACAAGCGGCAAAGGAGGCTGGGTAAATGTCAGTCTTGATCAATAAGGCAACCAAGGTGATTTGCCAAGGCTATACCGGTAAGCAAGGCACCTTTCACTCTGAACAAGCCATTGCTTATGGTACTAATCTCGTCGGTGGTGTTACCCCCGGTAAAGGCGGGCAACAACATTTAGATCGTCCTGTCTTTAATACGGTGCGAGACGCGGTTGAACAAACCGGTGCCAATGCCACAATGATTTATGTTCCTGCTGCTTTTGCGGGAGATGCCATTCTTGAAGCGGCCGATGCAGGCATTGAAGTGGTTGTGTGCATTACCGAAGGTATTCCTATTTTAGATATGTTAAAGGTCAAGGCGGCGTTGGCAGATACCCATGTAAAATTGATTGGCCCTAACTGTCCCGGAGTGATTACGCCTGGTGAATGTAAAATTGGCATTATGCCAGGGGCGATTCATCAACCGGGTAAGATAGGTATCGTGTCGCGTTCGGGGACCTTAACCTATGAAGCCGTATTTCAGACCAGTCAAAATGGTTTGGGTCAGAGCACCTGTATTGGTATCGGTGGTGATCCTATTCATGGTTTAGATTTCATTGATTGTTTAGCGATGTTTGAGCAAGACCCACAAACCGAAGGCATTATTATGGTGGGTGAGATCGGTGGTAGTGCAGAGGAAGCGGCCGCTGAATACATTGCTAACA
>CAZPAE010000447.1:0-3153 GCA_964584455.1 uncultured Thioalkalispiraceae bacterium | reverse complement strand
ATGATGGCATCGATAGCTACCGCGGTTTTACCAGTTTGGCGGTCACCAATAATTAATTCCCGTTGACCACGACCAATTGGCACCATGGCATCAATCGCTTTAAGACCAATTTGAACCGGCTCATCAACAGATTGACGTGCAATAACCCCAGGGGCAATCTTTTCAATTGGTGAAGTTTGTTTACTCTCAATTGGACCTTTACCGTCGATAGGCTGGCCAAGTGAATCCACAACACGACCTAATAATTCTGGTCCGGTTGGTACTTCTAAAATACGACCAGTACATTTGACTTTGTCGCCTTCAGAGATGTGTTCGTATTCACCGAGTACTACCGCACCGACTGAGTCTTGTTCCAAGTTTAACGCCATACCGTATGTGTTACCTGGAAACTCAATCATCTCACCGTACATAACATCGGCTAAACCATGGATCCGAACTACACCGTCAGCCAGTGATACAACTGTACCCTCGTTACGCGCCTCACTAACGACTTCAAAATTCTGAACGCGCTTTTTAATGAGTTCGCTGATTTCAGATGGATTTAATTGCATTGTCTAATCCTCAAAATATAAATTCTTTTATGAAAGCCTGTGCATTAACTCAGCTTCACTGTGCTGACAATACAATTTGCCAGCATCGTTAACATTTAGTGCATTAACGCCGTTGCGAGCTTATCCAACTGACCGCTCACTGACCCATCGATCACAAGATCGCCGGCCCGAACAATCGCTCCACCCAACAGGTTTTCATCAACCTTGGAGACTAAATTCACTTCCCGGCCCAGGCGTTTCTTTAAGCTTTCCACTAAAGCAGATTGTTGCGTTGCACTCAAAGGGAAAGCAGAGATAACTTCAGCGTCAATCGTACGTTCAGCTTCAGCACGATGTTGGTTATAGAGCAAGGTAATCTCTGGTAATACAGCTAAACGCTGATTAGCGACTAACACTTTCAGAAAGTTTTGTCCCATCGCATTCAACTGGTCGCCACAAATATCAATGACCAAGCGCGACAATGTTTCTTGACCAATAGTGGGATTACCAATGTAATCTTGCATTTGATCGTCTGTCACAACTAATGTGGCAAACTCCAACATCGTCGACCATTTAGCTAACTCGTCTTGCTCTTTTGCCAACTCAAATGCAGCTAATGCATAGGGACGTGCAATGGTACTTTTCTCTGCCATTTGTTATCCCTTAAAGTTGTGCTACGAGATCCTTGAGAAGGTCTTCGTTTGACTTCTCGTCGATCTCTTTCTTTAGGACTTTGCTAGCACCAGCAACCGCAAGCGAAACCACTTGACCGCGTAATTCTTCGCGGGCGCGTGTGACATTCTGTTCAATTTCAGCTTGCGCTGCATGAACTAAACGATCACCTTCTGCCTTAGCATCATTTTTCGCTGCATCAACAATTTCACTAGCACGTTTTTCAGCTTGGCGAATAATGTCACCGGCTTGCTCTTTGGCTTCTTTTAAAATTTCAGATGCGCGTTGCTTAGCTAATGCCTCTTCATGTTGACCTTTTTCTGCCGCAGCTAGACCGTCAGCGATTTTCTTCTTACGCTCTGTCAGGGCAGTAATAATGGGCGGCCATACAAACTTCAAACAAAACCAGATGAAGAATGCGAAGACGATGCTTTGTCCTATTAACGTGAGATTAATATTCATATCTCAATCCTATGGTTAAGTAAGACCTTGTGATTAAGCAACCGCAAAGATAACGTAGAACGCTACACCCACAGCAATCATCGGAACCGCGTCAGTCAAGCCCATCATGATGAAGAACTGGGTACGTAGTAATGGAATAAGTTCTGGCTGACGTGCCGCACCTTCCAGAAAACGACCGCCTAATACACCGATACCAATAGCGGCACCCAAGGCACCTAAACCCATCATCAGTGCACCTGCGATGTATAACAATGCTGATTCCATTTTTCTCTCCTATAACTTAAAAGTGGTTAATTCATTAAATAAGGTAAAACTTTTAGTGATCATCACTCGTTTGATATGCCATATCCATATACACAATCGTCAGTGTCATAAAGATAAAGGCCTGTAGAGTAATAATCAGAATATGGAAGATGGCCCAACCTAACTGTAGGAAACCACCAAAAATGCCCATGATCCAACCCGCGCTGTACATCATCGCGATCAGGATAAAGATCATTTCACCTGCATACAGGTTACCGTAAAGCCGCAAAGACAATGACAATGGCTTAGCAATAAGTGATACAAACTCCAATAAGAAGTTAATCGGGATAAATATTGCCTGCAAAATGGGGTTCTTCGAACTAAAAGGATGCAAGGTTAGTTCACCAGCGAAACCACCCAGCCCTTTGATCTTAATACTATAGAATAGCATCAACATAAACACCGCTAAGGACATACCAAAGGTGGCATTTGGATCGGTTGTTGGTACAACTTTAAAGTAAACATGGTGTGGGTCCATACCAAACATTGACTCACCAATAACACCGGCTAATGCAGGTAACCAATCAACTGGGACTAAATCCATAAGGTTCATTAAGAAGACCCAGATAAATATGGTCAGTGCCATTGGCGCAACAAGATCATTCTTTGCTGTGAAGGAACCACGTACAGAGGTATCGATGAATTCACAAATCCATTCGACAAAGTTTTGCAAACCTGAAGGGGTATCTGGACTGGCTTTTTTGGCTGCTTTACGGAATAACCAAACGAAAAGAAAACCCAAAGAGATGGACCAAAACATGGTATCCACGTGGATGGCCATAAATCCCATCTCTGCCGCTTCCTTTGCGTCATGTGCAAATCCCCAACCTGTTTCAGGGTGTTTGCCGTAAGTCCAATTTGTGAGGTGATGTTTTATATATTCAGCAGAAGTTAGTTCACTCGCCATTTTTTAGTTGATTCCAAAAAGTTTTAAAATTCTTTTTGCGCGCTGTGCAAGGTACTTTTGGAGGCATACCTTGTTAGCGTTGGGGCTTCGAGCGAGGCGCATAGCCTCCAGCAAACATAAAGCCCAAGTAAGCGACAGAAAACCCAATTACAACGGCCAATGGGTCTAACTTGAGATAACCCATGCCTAGTGCGAGGAGAGCAATCATGGCAGTCAATTTAAAAATGACGCCTTTGAACACCACGTGTCCGACCACAAGAGGTGCCATTTCATTGCCTG
>CAZPAE010000446.1:0-3154 GCA_964584455.1 uncultured Thioalkalispiraceae bacterium | reverse complement strand
CAGCACCCGGAACTTCGAACTTACAAGCTACAAGTGCACTTAAAAGTATTGCAACAATAAGAAACTTATTTAACATGCTTCCCACCCCCTCTTTAAATTATAAACATAACGTCCCAGTGAGCCGAAGGCGAACGACATGATGCACTTGTTATGTGTTGCGCGCATACGGTAATTCAATGCCGTGCTCCTTAAGGACCGTTTCATAGTGCGTGAGACGGCCATCCAGCAGCTCAACCAACTCTTCTAGCGATTCTTCCGCACTTTCTTTTCTTCCATCAGCCAGTTCTTCCAGAGCCTCTTTGGCAAGCTGACTAAGCATGAATAAAGAGTCACCTTGAATCAGGCTTCCGGGACACGCCCTGCCGGGATGACGCATTACCGCCACGTTTGAGGCATCGGAGTAGATTTCCACTTCTTCCTTCTTCATTTCTTTTTACACATAACGTTTGAGTTAAGTGGCGCTAAAAACAGCGAAGCTGTTTAGCGTCCACGAACTTGAACGACTTGTTATGCATTACTTTTTTGTGCCTTAAACCAAGCATTAGAAGCAGGCATAAACAATAAAATTAAAACAACAATACCTACAACAACACCGTACCAATGCACTACATGCATAAGCTGGTGGTGTGTGCCGGCAGGATTTGGGCCGCCAATACTAAATAATAGACCTAATGCTGTTAATACAGCATAAATTATCCTACCCCAATTTTTACCCGTAAATATTAAATAAAGAAATCCTAATTGGATCAGCAACATAAATGCTCCAAAACCCAACATGACAGGACGTGAGAGCTCTGCCGGTGCATTAGATACGTTGAGATACATTGAGGGCAAGGAAATCAAAATATTTAACCCCAAAAGAATAACAACAATAAGAACAGTTTTAGGTCTATCCATTATTTCCCCTCAATTTTTCTAATATGCATAACGACCAAGCGAACCGGCGGCGAAGCCATCCGGGTTGCGCGCCTTGTTAGCTGGCGCTCTACATTTTCTTATTAAGCTCATCAATCCAGCCCAAAATTCCATCGTAATCTTTACCATCCAGCCTAGACTCACTAAGAATAAACTCCTTAGAGCCTTTCGTGAAAGTAGATGTTGTAACAAGAACACCCATATTTACGTGTCTCGCATCATGAGCCATAGTGCCGAGGAGTGCCCTAAGTGTTTCTAGTTGAATTTTGTTGTCATCCGCATATTTCTTACATTCGAAATAAAACGAAAGAGGAATTCCATTGATTTGATGGCTCGCAATCACGTCTTTTCCGCCATCCCTTGACCGCGGTGTAAGTATCACATCCTTAAAGCCTAAATGGGCAAGAGTTTCTGCTACAAATTCTTCGAATTGGCGTGGAGTAAGGTTTTTAATTTCGTTCGGCGACCTCATTATTTTAGCGATTAGTCGAAACGGCAAGCCATCGACCGAGATTAAAGCGCTTTTCTCTTCCTCACCAAGATCATGCACATCAGCATCAAATTCTTCAATATCTTCCGGGCTTGGACTTGAAATCTGAGCAAGCCTATCCAGATCTAAGTTCCATGCCTTTTCGAATAAGTTAGAGGCAAATAATTCTCGGTTCGTTGTGTACTGATCAATTAGCGAGGTAAGCGCTGATCGGTCTATTAATTTCAATGTTTCCTGATGCTGATCGGCAAGCCTTTTAGCCGCTTCAGAAAACGCTGACGTAGTTACGAAATAGCCCTTATCAATACCTAAGGAGGAAATACTATTCTGAAATTTTTCTATAGCAGAAGTATCTATGAGGTTATTGAGTTTCTTAACCTCGACAGCAAAGGAGTTAATGTGGTTAAACTCATCGCGGAACTTTCCGACAAAATCGAGCTGTTGAGCCATATTCCGTTGAGCTTCTACAAGGGCCTGGTTTTGTGAAAACAGCTCTGCCACCATACTCTCAAAAGCAGGCGGCTTTAACTGATCAATCAGCTTCTGATCAGCATGAATCCTCTCTATAAGCTTTGCGATATCGCTTCGTTTGTCACTCATTGTTTCAAAGCCAGCTAACGTTTAAGGCCATGCGCGACCAACAGCGCGCACGAAGTGCGCGGTGGGGCGTCGCGATGGGCCGCCTTGTTAGCCGGTTTATTGTTTAAAATATTTATCATAAATTGCGGTATCCCACGGCAAACTAAAAAAGCCTTTTTTATTTATTGAAGTAGAATATCCCCGCTCAGTTTCTTTAACAATCATAGCCATTGGCAAACCTCGATACAAAACTGATACTGACTCACCATCAACAGCCCATACAAACTTAAAATCATTAGATTTAGCGTCAATTATTACTGCACTTTTAGTAGCTAGATCTTTAGTTAAAATAGGTGGCGTTCCTTTTTGTTTTATTTCTTCGATATTTAATTTTTCAATTGGCTGAACCGGAGAATAAACAAAAGCATCTTTTTCAGGTTTTTGTGTTCCCGTTTTCGTCAAATATAACCATGCACTATAGCCATTATCTTCTAAGATGGCATAACGCTTTGATGATGGGTTGTAATCTGAAATGAATATATCCTCAGCCATGGTGATGCTCGGAAGTAGTAAAAGTAATATCAGTATTTTCATTTTCATACGGCTAACGATAAGGGCATGGGCGCAAAAGCGCGCGAAGCGACGCTTTTTGCGTCCAATCGCCCGCATTGTTATGCAGATTTTCTGTAAACACTTATTTTGAGCCTCTGCGCTTAATTAATAGGCTTGATGCAACAAATAATGCACCAATGCTTAAAAATACTATGTGAGGTGTATAACTTGCTTCCCCAGGTAGAACTTTAAAGTATGTGTGAGTATTTTCGCTACTGAATATACTCTTTATCGATTGCCAAAGATCAATTGGAAGATAATCGGCTAATGGTGTGAACAATAATATGCCGATTACTATTAAAAATACTCCAATTCTCATTAGCCACTTATTCATTTTCTTTTAGATGCATAACGGTTAAGGCCATGCGCGACCAACAGCGCGCACGAAGTGCGCGGTGGGGCGTCGCGATGGGCCGCCTTGTTAGATGCTTACGAGCCATTAACTACTACGCCTTGTTTTTTGTACATTTGTCTTTCCCAGGAGTGATATTCTTCCATTTTTTTCTTTAATTCCTCAGAACTTAAGCCCTTTACAATAATCCAGTTACGTTTTAGATC
>CAZPAE010000445.1:0-3155 GCA_964584455.1 uncultured Thioalkalispiraceae bacterium | reverse complement strand
TCATAAGCTCATACACTTGCATCGCCGTATGCTGATCCAGGTTACCCGTGGGCTCATCAGCCAACACACATTTAGGTTCGGTGACTAAGGCACGGGCAATAGCGGCTCTTTGTCGCTCCCCGCCAGATAACTCTGCCGGTTTATGCGACAAGCGATGAGACAACCCAACCCTGTCTAGGACTTGCTCAGCTTGCTGCTTTGCTTGAGCGGGTGACTGACCACGAATCAATAACGGCATGGCCACATTTTCTACTGCGGTAAACTCCATCAACAGGTGATGAAATTGATACACAAACCCCAGGGTTTGATTACGTAGTTGACCACGCGCATTTTCATCTAGACGATTCATGTCGTGGCCATCCACCTGCACACGCCCTTCACTCGGTGTATCCAGTCCACCCAACAAATGTAATAAGGTGCTTTTTCCTGAACCGGAGGCGCCTACAATCGCCACCTGCTCACCGGCGGCAACGGATAAAGAAACGCCTTTCAATACCTCCACCGGCACCGGCCCTTCCTGATAAGTTTTACTCAGCGATTCGCACTGAATCACTGGCTGTCCTGCTGTTTGAGTGACGCTACTGGGATTATTCATAACGTAATGCTTCTGCAGGTTGAACCCGACTAGCGGTAATAGCCGGAATCACCGTGGCGATCACAGACATCACAAATGTAGCTACGCTAATCAAAATAACTTGTTCTGATTGTACTTCAGAGGGTAAATCACTAATCAAATAGACACTGCCATCAATGAGTTCTTGGCCAAAAAGTTTCTCGATTGAGGTATAAATCGTTTCTAAATTTAAAGCAAGTAACAAACCTAACGCAGTACCTAATAGCGTACCCACCACACCAATAATGCTACCTTGAATTAAAAATATCCGCATGATGGTTTTGGTACTTGCCCCTACCGTACGTAATATCGCAATATCACTGCGCTTATCGTTGACGACAGTAATCATGCTAGAAATAATATTGATCGAGACCACAAGGATGATGATAAATAAAATAGAAAACATCATCCGTTTTTCCATCTTAACTGCGCTAAACCAATTTGAATGGTAATAGCTCCAATCTTTAACCCAATAGTTATATAAAAACTTGTCTTTTAGTTGATTCATGACAGGGCCCACTTCAAACAAGTCTTCCACTTGCACTTGTACCCCTGTGACGCCATCACGTATACGAAATACACGGGCCGCATCATCGAGATGAATCAGACCTACCGCACTATCGTATTCATAGAACCCAACTTTAAACGTCCCCACCACGGTAAACCGTTTTAAACGGGGAATCACACCGGCAGGAGTAATATTGGCACTGGGGGTGACCATGGTAATTTTATCCCCTACATCGACACCTAATTTATTCGCTAATTGATAACCGAGAATAATGCCGAACTCACCCGGCTTAAGATTAGTTAGCTGGCCTTGTTGCATATTATCGGCAACCTTCGATACGGTTTTTTCCAAACTAGGATCAATACCGCGAAATAATGCACCATGCACTTGGCGCCGATTAATTAACATGCCTTCTTTGCGAATATAAGGGGCAGTACCTGTTACACCCGGCACTTGTTTCACTTGCTCAACCACTTGTTGCCATTGTTGTATTGGGCCTTCATAAGCTGAAACGGTAATATGCGAAATCATATTCAAAATACGTTCACGCACTTCCCGCTCAAAACCATTCATCACCGATAAGATCACGATGAGCACCATCACGCCCATACTGATTCCGATAACAGAGAAAATGGAGAATAATGAAACATAACCGTTACGCCGTTTAGCACGGATATAACGTAGTCCAATGAATAACGATAATGGATGAAACATAGAATTATTAGACCATATCTACCGCAATGATGCGAATTTAACTTAACCTCACCGGCAAAGGTGTCACCAAACTAATCTCACTGGGCGAAATAAGCGTTTTATAGGCTAAGACCTCGACCCCTTGCTCTACAGCACGTTTTAATAATGCCGCATAATCCGGATCAATCTCATGGGCAGCACGAAATTGGTTCACATCATTACGCTGCACACAGAAAAAGATCACTGCTCTTGCTCCTGATTCGACAACGTGCATCAGTTCACGTAAATGCTTTTGCCCACAGGTTGTGACCGCATCGGGAAAAATAGCGGTATCCTCATCGGCTTTTGCTGTGACATTTTTAATCTCGATATAACACGCAACACCATCCGTTTGCTGCAGCAATAAATCTATCCGGCTTTGTTCTTGGCCATAACGTACTTCTTGCTGAATCGCTGCATCTGCAGGTAATTCGGGAATACAGTCTTCTTTTATAGCTTCCGTCACTAGTTGATTCACTATGCCTGTATGTACACCGACATAATTTTTTGGTGTCGGTTCACACATTTCCCACGAATAGCGGTATTTTCGTTTCGGGTTCTGCGTATCCCGCAACCACACGGACATCCCAGGTTCAGATAATCCCAACATAGAACCCGTATTAGGTGTGTGCACGGTGATCGTTTCGCCTGAGCTTAAAGTGACATCGGCCAAAAAACGCTTATAGCGTTTGATGAGCGTGGCAGGAATCAATGGTGGTGTGAGTAACAAATTCGTACTTAGTTGCGTATTTAGTTTTTATTTAAACGTCGCACTTCAAAAACATTATTGAGTTGACCTAGTTTATTCAAAATACTGCTTAATTGCGACACACTATTGACCTCAATGGTTAATTCCATATGAGCAGTATTATTCTTTTTGGTAGATTCTGTATGCACCGCCGTCACATTAATCTTTTCATTGCTTAAGATATTTAATATATCCCGCAATAAGCCCTGCCGGTCAATGGTCTCAAGTCCAATATCCACAGGATAAAGCTCATGTGCCTCACCGCCCCATTCCACATTAATTAATCGACCACGCCTGTCATCGGTGAGCTTGAGCATATTACGACAATCTCGGCGATGAATGGTGACCCCCGCACCTTGGGTGATATAACCAATAATGGGATCGCCCGGTGCCGGCGAACAGCAACGTGCAAACCGGGTTAGTAGGTTTCCCACACCTTGGATATCAATGCCCCCGGCTTCTTTACGTGGCCGACGTTTAGAAGGAACCGCCTGCGGCTCTGGCTGTTCTGGTTCAGTTAACCCATGACCACGGGAAGCAATTTGTGTTGAAGT
>CAZPAE010000444.1:0-3155 GCA_964584455.1 uncultured Thioalkalispiraceae bacterium | reverse complement strand
CCCAGAGCTCCTGGGCTAAGAAAATTTTCTCAGAAGTACTAAGTTCTTCAAATTTGGACATATTTTATATCTTCCTTACGGTATATGCTTATAGTTTAGCCTATCTAGTACATGTTCAGGAAAATTTGTTTCTCTTTATCGCACATAACGTTACAAATTACCGGAGCCAAAAAGCAAAGCGAAGCGGCGCTTTTGGGCGTCCACTGTGGCGCGCCTTGTTATGTGTTTTTAGATAAATACTCATAAAATTGACTAACTTCTTCACCAATTAAGTGAGAATGCTTATAAAAATAGTCATTAAATTGAACTCCTTCTGAAATAGGAAAATTATAAAATTTCTCAATTTCGATTTTAAAATTATTTAGCATTTTGGGAATAAACTCCCTATGGTTTGATGTATCAAAAATAGCTGCATTAGAGTTATAAAGTCGGCTAAGTTGCTCTATAGCAAGCACCCACCCTTCACCTTGTGCTTCCGATACTAGCCAAATAAGAAATGGGATTACTCTTTCTTGTGGGGCTACATCTAAAAGATAGGCTAGTTCATGCCTTTCTCCATTTGTTAAGTCGCGCCTATTTTTGTAAAGGGTATCCCAATCATTTTCGTCAAATTCTATGATTTCTTTTTCACATAATTCAGCACCAGCATCCGCCCATCCTTGTCCGGTGGATTCTAAATCCCCATCAAAAGTTTTCAGCAAATCTCTAAGTTCAGTGTAATGCCCACTCATTTTTTTAACACATAACGCCCCGGCTCACAGGGATTTTGCGCAGCGCCAGCGGAGCAAAATGTCCTGTGTAGCCGATTGTTAGGCTTTAATTTCAGCTTTGATAATATCTTTAAATTTATCATCTGCAATTCCCGGCATTGATGCCCTGCAAAAGTCTATTGCATAAGTAACTGTGTCGAAATACTCATCATTTTCGATTGGATAAAATAAACCACACAACACCGCCTGCAATGCTTCACCTTGAGGGGTTCCTTTATGATTGTTTTCTAGGTCATCAAATACCAATACTCTGGCATTTATCAAATCATTTCCATCAGCATCACCAGACAGATACTGCTCAATAACTTCGATGGCATTCAAACCAGATTTAGGAATTACTTCACTAATCAGTTTACAGAACTCAGAAATACAGCGTAAAACATGACGACCGTTGTCCTCAAATAGCCTCAACTCTATTTCTTCTATATAGTCTTTTAGTTCCATCTCTTAGTGTAGCCTAACAGTTACTTATATAGAGGGCGTCTTTTTACCTTCTTATCTCGCTGGCGATATAAACCTAGAATACCAGCAAAAAGACGCTGCTGTTCAAATATTGTACTTTATTTTATTGTTAGTAGTAATGCTATCTTGGATACAGCAATACAATACGTGACAGCCATATTCTTCGTTAAATTCAGATAGGGGCGGTTGTTATTTATCGGTTTTCTTTTTGGTGCCATATGCGAAGTATAAAAATGGTTTTTTCCAGCACTACATATCGAACATGGTAATCAAGAATAAAAATATCGCGCATTATTTCAGGGTCAGGTGCTTTTTCAGTGCGTGTACCCATTTGAGGGAACAGTGCTAGATTGTTAATGCCTTTAATGAGCTCGGAAGCGATCCGCCTAGCAGCTTGAGGATTTTTCTCTCCAATGAATGCTCTTAGTCGGCTTAAATCGTTGATGGCATCCTTGCTGTATTTTAAATTCATATTTTAGGTGGGCTTTTCTCGTTTTTCGTGCCCCAGCTCTCTAGCCACGCATGTACGTCTTTACTGTCTATTACCTCACCGTTCTTAACAGACTCAACGGCTTCGAGGGTATCGCGCCATTTTTCTGATTCTATCTTTTGGCGCACAATATATTCTTTAACTGCTTGATTAATCAGCCAGTTTTTACTTCGCTGAAGTTTTGAAGCCAGTTCCTCAAGCGGTTTTTGGAGTTCATCGGGAATACGTATGCTTGTCACGCCCATAGAGCACTACCTATTAATACAAGATATTATAGTGTAGTACATTGTAGCCAGATATCAACTACCCTAACTAGCTATCAAAATATCCGCATTGACCGTTTTGTTATGTGAATTTCTCAATTTCCACCTTAATAAATTGCGTATCGGGCAGGTTACCTAAGATATAGAATAAAAAAGGCTGTGCTTTATTGAACACAGCCTTTTCATAACTTGGTTATTTAAAATTAAACTGCGAGTTTTTCGCCGGTGCCATCTAGATCTTGTCTAGCGCGTTGCATTAATAAGCCTACATCATCGCCTTTACACCACTGTGCACTACCGAAATCTACGAGTAATTCAAAATCACTATTCTCTGCACCGGGTAATGTAATACGATTTAAGTGTTCGTTTATTTTGTCGCGTAATTCGGTGGTAACAGACTCTTCGGTTTCGGGCAGAATAAATAAAAATTCATTTTTATCTAATCGACCAATCACATCCGCCCAACGCATTTGGTCGTTTAGCATTTGGCTCACACTCAGTAATAACTCATTGGCATTGTCATTACCAAAGTCTTTGATGTATTGCGCTAAGTTATTCAGGCGTAAAATCATTACCGACATGGTATTGCCGTAGCGACGACTACGTGAGGCTTGCTGCTCCAAATTCTGGAACAAGGCCCGACGATTAGGCATACCGGTAATTTGGTCAATGGGGTTAAGCTCGGCCACTTTGGTTTTGAGCTTTTCTCTATCTTCTATCAAACCTTGTAGCTGGGTTACATCGCTGCAATATTGCAAGCGGTATCCCTGCAACGGGAGGCTCATGCACGCCATCCAATAGGCATCGCGCTTATTGGTCGCGGTTAAATAAACATGGCCTTCGGTAAATAAATCTTGTACTTCTGAAGACAAGCTGCCGATGGTTTTGTCGATCAGCTGCTCGCGAGATAATGTGGTTATTCGCAAAAAACTATCGTTTACCCAAACGATTTTGTCATCCTTATCCACCAGCGCAAGTGCCGCTGGTAGCGCATCAACAAACTGTTGTACCAGTTCTGAGGGTAGGTGCTGTAACATCAATCATTTCCTCAATTTCGTTCTTGTCTTAATCACTTTGTCTTGGGGGTACCTACCACTATAGACGGCCATGCAGATTTTGCACCCTCCGGTGTGGCACCAACCCATAACTTTGATGGTCGTCAAAAATGGG
>CAZPAE010000443.1:0-3156 GCA_964584455.1 uncultured Thioalkalispiraceae bacterium | reverse complement strand
ATGGCGCGCATCGATGAAGCTCTCGAACTGCTCGAACTAGGTGACTGGATCTCCCAGTACACTGACATTCGAGACGCCGGTGACGGTGAGGTGAGAGTTTCAACGTGCCCTATGTGCGGGAACGATAAGTACAAGCTGTACGTAAACACCCGTAAGCAGAGATGGATCTGCTACGTTTGTGACTGGGGCCGCGGTCTCGCCGATCCTGTCTTGCTGATGTCTGCAATCTCTGAGCGGAGTCGATTCGACATCCGTTTGGAGCTGACGCGCATGGTGAAACCTGCGCCTAAGGGGGACATCACTGCGGCATTGAAAAACGCGTTCGATGGCGATGATGAGTCGTCAGACATCTTCGAAGCTGAAGAGATCGAGCTGCCTGGTTCGCAGAATTTCCAGTCTGGCATCACTAGCATGCAAGTCCTGAACTACGCGTACACGCGAGGTATTCAGCCTAAGCAAGTGCGGAGTTTGGAGTTGCGCTACGCCAGCATGATGCACATCAAGAAGCGCAGTGGCAAGCCAGTGCCTATCAAAGGTCCGTTTCTGGTGTTCCCTGTGATAGTCGCGGGACGCCCTGTTTCCTATCAGGGGCGCAGGCTCGTGGACGCTGATCCCAAGTACGTAAGCGCCAGCAACGTTAGCGACTGGTTGTGGCCGCTAGGTCAGGATCTGTTCGACGTGTACGACGGCTCGCGACTCTACCTGGTGGAGGGTGTGTTCGATGCGCTAGGCTTGCTGGCCATGGGTCACGGCGCTGTCTGCACGTTCGGCAAGAGCATTTCGGATCGGCAGCTGTCAATCCTTGATGAGCTGGCGCCGCAGCAGGTGGTGTTCGCGTGGGACTTGGACGCGAAGCAAGAGGTAGCGCGCGCCGTAGACCGTGTGGCGTACAAGTTCACGCGCACGGGAATCATTTCATTTGAAGGCCACACAAGCGGCAAGGTGGACCCTGGTAACGCGCTTCAGAGTGTAGAGGCGGCTAACTGGATCAGAGGGAAAGTCAGTGACATCGTGGACGTTCGAAGTCCTGATTACTTTCGTTGGAGGATGGCATGAGATTTACGTGCCCAAAATGCGGGGGAGTCCGCTCTATTCACAAGTCGCAGGTCGATGATACCAAGAAGACGATGAGTCTCGATCTCGACTGCGGTTGTGCGTTGGAGTTTGAGCAAGGCAAGTTGCCCGACGAGTACAAGTGTGCTGGTGTTGGTGATGTCGTGCGATATCGAGGTGAGCTGTGGCGTGTTGATTCGCTTGACGACGATTGGGTTACTCTCACCAACATTGACGGAACAGCACATGACCACATCGACGAAACTGAGTACATTGGTTTTGACTCGTTGTCAGGTTTGCGCACAACAAAAGTCAGCGCTGGTTGGACAAGCGACACGCAAGGTGCGTGGCCGCCTGGCGGAACACAGGGGTGGAACGGCTATTCCTACAACCAGCCTCGTAATTACTCAAACACGCCAAGCAGCAAGAAGCCTCGCGGACCGCGCGACAGCATCTCGACCGCAGGTCTCATTCAAGACGAGGTCAAGCGGCTCGACAACGAGACGAAGACGCGCAAATTTCGCACGCCGACACCTAAGAAGACGAGCACGACCAGCGACGATGATGATCGCGAATACAAGCCGCTGAAAAAGCGCAAGGGGGACTGGTAATGGATTGGATCGACGAAAGGCCGAAGCGGAAGTTTCGCGCCAAGAACCCTGATCAGAAGAAGAAGCTGATTCTCGTGACGGATGCAGCTGTTTTTGCAGCGCGTGATAAGAAGAATCAGCCAAAGCAGGAGTTCAGCGCCAAGATCGTGGAGCAACTCAAAGAGTCTCCACATGCCGATGCGCTTTTCTTCGTCTGCTTGTCTCCTGCGTGGGAGATCTTTCGCGAGCCTCTGGAGGCCAGTGGCTTGAACGTGGTTCTCTTCCGTCTGATGCTCGACAAGATTGGCGACACGATGGTTCGTCTGCGTCGCGAGCTTCAGAGCAACGGAGTCAAGTTCAAGCCGATTCGCAATCCGCGAACTGTGTCGCACCTGGTCATCGATCGATTCATTCGTGATGACTCGTGTCTCGTGGTTCACGCAGATGGCACTGAATACGACAAGCTGTCAATCCAGCCGGACAAAGAACTCACGTTCATGGACAAAGCCAGAGCACGCAAGCGTAAGTCAGCTTGGGTCTGAGCAGCGTGTAGAATGAACTGTCAATCCTGCCAATCAAGGCACAACTCAAACAACAACAGGACAAGAAAATGAGTCAGCAGGAAATTCACAACAGCGAAGAAGAGATCATCCTTCGCCCAACCAAGAAGTTCGGTATCCGAGAGACCTTCGGGATCGATCTCGGTTTCGAGGAAGACGAGCACGGCAACCGGATCAAGGATGCCAACGGCAACGAGGTGCTCAAAGAGCGCCCTGTCACTGGCTTCGAAGAACCCGGACCGGAGACGCCGGAGATCGATCCGGGCTACGTCTTCCCACCCGAAGAAACAAAGATCGCCCTCCTGGGTTTGGAGGTCAAGGACCGTGTCTTGCTTTCTGGGCACACCGGCGTTGGTAAGACCTCGCTCATCGAGCAGATCGCGGCGCGCCTCAACTACAACGTCATCAAGATCAACTTCGACGGCGAGATCACCCGCGCAGATCTGACGGGCGAACCGCGTGTCATTCCCGGCCCGGAGGGTCAGGGTTCGATCACCACTTTCCAGTACGGCATCCTTCCGCTCGCGTACCGCATGCCTGGCACCATCATCCTGCTGGACGAGTGGGACACCATCAGCGGCGAGTGCGCGTTCGTCCTTCAGCGCCCGCTGCAGAAGGACGACGGCAAGCTCCTCCTGCTGGAGAACGGTGGCGAGCTGATCCCCATGCACCCGCAGAACACCATCATCGCTACGGCCAACACCGTTGGTCAAGGTGACGAGACTGGTCTCTACGCGCACGGCACGAAGAGTCAGAACTACTCGCAGATCAACCGTTTCGGTCTGACCATCCGGCTGGAGTACCTTCCGCCTGAAGAAGAAGCGGCGATGCTGTTCAAGCGCTTCGACGGCCTGGACGAGGCGGAGTGCAACACGCTGGTCAAATCCGTGGGACAGGTGCGCGAAGCGTACATGAACGGTGAGATCGGTGCACCGCTCAGCCCACGCGACCTC
>CAZPAE010000442.1:0-3156 GCA_964584455.1 uncultured Thioalkalispiraceae bacterium | reverse complement strand
GATGAAAATTGCGACACGCAGTGTTAGTGCTGCGGTCACAGTCATGGTACCCAACTCATTGGGTCCCGGTAAGTTGCTATTAGAATACGGTACCCAAGAACAAAAAGATTATTACTTACCCCGACTCGCTGTCGGTCAAGAAATCCCCTGCTTTGCCCTCACCAATCCAGAAGCAGGCAGTGATGCCGGTGCCATTCCTGACTTTGGTATCGTGACACGTGGCGATTTCCAAGATCAAAAAGATGTCTTAGGTGTACGCTTAACCTGGAACAAACGCTATATCACCTTAGGACCGGTTGCTACACTACTGGGCTTAGCATTTAAGCTCTATGATCCCGATGGCATCTTAGGTGATCAAGAAGAGCTCGGCGTCACCTTAGCCATGATTCCTACCGATACGCCAGGTGTGAATATTGGCCGCCGCCATTTCCCATTGAATATTGTTTTTATGAATGGCCCTAATAGCGGTAAAGATGTATTTATCCCCATGGAATACATTATTGGTGGCCAAGACCGCATTGGCCAAGGTTGGCGGATGTTAATGGAATGTCTTGCTGACGGCCGCTCCATTTCATTACCTGCATTAAGTGTGGGTTCGGGTAAGTTATTGAGTCGCGCTGTGGGGGCCTACTCTCGGATTCGTCGCCAATTCCGCATGCCTATTGGTCGCTTTGAAGGTGTCGAAGAAGCCTTAGCCCGCATTGGTGGCTATACCTATATGATGGATGCCGCTCGCACACTTACCGCAGGCGCCATTGATTTAGGTGAAAAACCTTCGGTAATTTCCGCCATTGTAAAATACCATTTAACCGAAGGTATGCGCCAAGTAGTAAATGATGCCATGGATATCCTAGGCGGTGCGGGTATTTGTTTGGGCCCACGCAATATTGCTGGCCGGGTATATCAAGCCGTCCCTATTAGTATTACCGTTGAAGGAGCGAATATTCTTACCCGCAGTATGATCATCTTTGGTCAAGGTGCCATACGTAGCCATCCCTATATTTTCCAAGAAATGTCCGCCTTAGATGAAACTGATTGGAATGTGTCAGTAAAAAAATTCGATCGTGCCTTATTTGGCCATATTCGATTCTTTTTCAGTAATTTCTGGCGCAGTTTCTTCCACGGGTTAACTGGCGCATGGTTTGCCTTTACCGCAGCCGGTGGTAAAACACGACGTTACTATCAAAAACTCACCCGTATGAGTGCCGCTTTCGGTTTACTGGCTGACTTATCCATTGTGGTATTAGGTGCCAACCTAAAACGCAAAGAAAAACTTTCTGCCCGGCTGGGTGATATTTTAAGCCATTTGTATTTAGCCAGTGCCGTATTAAAACGGTTTGAATCTCAGGGCCGCCATAAAGATGATGTACCACTGATGCGCTGGTGCTTGGAACAAAACCTCTATCAAATGCAAGTTGCCATGGTTGGCCTATTACAAAATTTCCCTAACCGTCCTCTTGCCTGGCTATTACATTTAATTATCTTCCCATTGGGTAAACACTTTAAACCACCCAAAGATAAACTCGGTCAACAAGTTGCAAGTTTATTATTGACCCCTTCACAAGCACGTGACCGACTCACTGAAGATCTGTTTATCTCCAAAGATGCAAACGATACTACAGCGAAACTGGAAGACACCTTAGTTAAAGTAATCAAAGCTGAGCATATCGAACGAAAACTGAAAAAAGAAATGCCTGGCTACCAACCCGGTTATCAATTACTCGACAGCATGCTAAACAAAGCCATCGAAAAGAACATTATTAATGAAGATGAAGCCAATCTACTACGTGATGCAGAACAAGCACGTTGGGATGTTATTCAGGTTGATGACTTCACGCCCGACTTAAAATAGGAGTTAAATATAGTGACAGAGGCGAAGAACGGTACGTCTTCCTCAGCGAATAGCCCAAAGCTACGCCGCAATCTCGGTACCGGTGGCAAACCTGGCCGACCGGTTTATATTGTTGATGGAAGTCGCACCCCCTTTTTAAAAGCACGTAACAAACCTGGCCCATTCCAAGCAGCG
Source organism: uncultured Thioalkalispiraceae bacterium (assembly GCA_964584455.1). GTDB lineage: Bacteria > Pseudomonadota > Gammaproteobacteria > UBA6429 > Thiohalophilaceae > CAZPAE01. The sequence continues at coordinate 1,130 of CAZPAE010000442.1, read as the reverse complement.
GACTTAGCCGTTAACTGTGGTCGTGCCTTACTTTCACGACAACCTTTTGAACCCGCCGCCATTGATGAAGTGGTACTCGGTTGTGTCATGCCCGGTCCGGATGAAGCTAATATTGCCCGTATTGCTGCATTACGTTTAGGTATTGGCATCGATGCCCCAGCCTGGACAGTACAACGCAACTGCGCATCAGGCTTACAGGCATTGGATTGTGCAGTGATGGAAATTGCCACCAAACGCGCTGACTTAATACTAGCCGGTGGTGTGGAATCCATGAGCCATGCACCGGTGCTCTATAACAACGACATGGTCACGTGGCTCGGCGCATTAAGTACCGCTCGCACCTTAGGCCAACGCTTAAAAGTCTTCAGCCAAATTCGGCCGAAACATTTAAAACCCATTATAGGTTTACTACGCGGTTTAACCGATCCGATTGTGGGTTTATCCATGGGACAAACAGCCGAAAACCTCGCTTACCGTTTTGGCATTAGCCGAGCCCAAATGGATGAATATGCAGTACAAAGTCATTTGCGTTTAGCCAATGCCCAAGACAACGGTCACTTATCTGAAATTGAAGCCATGTTTGATATTAAAGGCAAGGTTTACGCAGATGATGATGGTCTGCGGCGAGATTCTTCCACTGATGCGCTGGCTAAACTGCGTCCCGTGTTTGATCGCCCCTTCGGCATGGTAACAGCAGGCAATAGTGCCCAAATTACCGATGGTGCTGCTTTATTATTATTAGCTAGCGAAAAAGCGGTAAAAACCTATGACTTACCTGTACTCGGGCAAGTTGTCGATACCCAATGGTCGGCCTTAGCACCAGAGCAAATGGGCTTAGGGCCAGTACATGCGGTTACACCAATCTTAAAACGGCAGAAAAAAACCATCGAAGATATCGACTACTGGGAAATAAACGAAGCGTTTGCCGCACAGGTATTAGGTTGTATTGAAGCCTGGCAAGATGAGGAATATTGTAAAAACCAGTTAGCCTTAAAAGAAACCATGGGCAAACTGAATCAAGACAAATTAAATGTTGATGGTGGCGGTATTAGTATCGGTCACCCGGTTGGTGCAAGTGGTGCGCGAATTGTTTTACATCTACTTGACGTTTTAAAACGTAACCAGGCTCA
>CAZPAE010000441.1:0-3162 GCA_964584455.1 uncultured Thioalkalispiraceae bacterium | reverse complement strand
CGTCGAACATTTGGGTCTGAAGAAAAACAATGCTTAAAAGGCGGCATATCCCCCATTGTTTTTCTCGCTTCTTCTGCTTCAAAGCTTGAATAACGATTATGTCGCTCAATCCAATGGGAAATACCATGACTAAATGGGTAATGATGTAAATGCCCTTGTAGCTCCCCTATTTCACCATCCACATTTGCTACTGGATTAACTAAACGCTCATATTGAATTTTCTCTGGGCGGAACAGTCTAACTATCCAAGTAGGATATAATTGTGCTCGCTTCAACCATTTCCCCATGAAAAAGTCTTTTCGGCGAACCCGATAAGCTGCATGTGTATCATCTTCAGTGGCTAATCGCTTAACTTCATTTTCAAGCTCAGAAGTACAGCGCTCATCAGCATCAATATAAAATACCCAAGGGTGCTTAAATTCTATGTTTTTCACTGCCCAGTTTTGATGGCTAGCCCAATTATCAAACTTACGTTGAATGACCCTTGCGCCCATATTTTCAGCAATTTTAGTTGTTTCATCGGAACTAAAAGAATCATAGACCACAATATCGTCTGACCAGGAAACAGACTCAATACAGTCCTTAATGTTAATTTCTTCATTTAGTGTCAGTATTATAATTGATACCACAAACTTAACCTTTCTCTTTTAGTTTTTTGCTCAGCTATTTCACTAATATCACATGCAAATCAGCTGCAGGGAACATATAGCAAAGCCCAGACATTTCGTAAAAATTCATTATATTGGGGTTAGCATTAATCACTTTATCAACCAAATAGTTATAAAAGAACGGTATACCTTTACGGTAAGTCAACCAAACTTTGTCCAGGGAAGAAAAGGCAAAATCAAAATAGTAATTTCTACCAAACGATGAGTTTTTAACAAAGAACTCAAATGTTTTAAATGAAAATCGTTTAATATGGGTAGGATCAATAAAATTATCACGTGATGTAAAATGCGGCACACATATTTTTAGCCGGCCACCGGGTTTCATAATACGGTGAAGCTCACGTAACACATCAATATACTGTACATGTTCAAGAATGTTATTACACAGTATTTCATCAAATTCCTGGTTAGGAAAAGGCAAAGGTAACTGTGCTAAATCATGTACAACATCTACCCCCTCTAAGGCTGCACGATCCAGATTAATATAACCATCGAGTATTTCGTGACCGCAGCCTAAATTAAGCCGTTTCATAGGAATACTCCGACCAATAAGGCTGTTTATGCACTAAAAAAGTGTTAATTGCTGCTTTCGGCGACAAAGCCACACCCAATACCCAAGTCACATTTGATAAAGAAAAAGGAGGCTTATCCAAATAGACACCAGAGTGTTCAGATAAACGCGTGTAAGGACCATTTACTTTATCCTTATTTGGTACCAACTTGGGATCATTTATCACTTGTTCTTCAGAAATTAGCATGTAAGGAATATCAGATAGGTTCTCTAAGGCATCGAGTATGGTTGAATTTGAAAGATGTTGAAAAACCTGCCTTATTAAACAAAGATCAGCCCTAGGAAGATTATCACGCGACGCATCTGCACAAATAAATTCTATTTTATGGCTCACTGGAAATGATAGAGATGCCAATTTGCTTTTATGATGTTCGATAACGGTAGGTGCCACATCAACACCAATATAATGAACAGAACGGTTTAGCTGTGTCAATATATGCGATCCGACACTAAAATCACCGCACCCAATATCAATAATACAGGGTATTTCTGATGGTAAGTCATCGATAAACTCAGCCACATAGCTTGTATAAGCACCAAATGAATTTTCTACTGAACCATGCCCGGAACATAATTTACCTGACTCGCCACCCCAAAGCCCTTTTTGATAGATTTCATCAAATATCTCACCTGTATCGCGCTTCGAATTAATGTTACCGCGCCAAATTTGCAATAACTTGCCTAACCAAACCCGCAAAAACAGTGGCAACATACTCACTATCTTTCGTCGTATCTTCGTACCGAGCATGAAATCTATTCCTCAATCAGAATGTAATCTAGTTATTAATGGTGGTTGTTGCTCATAGCGCTTATAAAGAGCCAGCCAGTCATGTATTTTATGCTCCCAACTATAACTTTCTGTTAGCTGCCGCTCAGCCATCTCATCACTAGCAGGTGCTTTTGATAAAATTTCGTGAATAATTTGTCCAGCAGACTGACTATGAGAAAAATCAAACAACTGAACACGCTCGTCCGTATTAAAAAGACTGGTAAACGCCTCATTAGCTTGCAACAATAACCGGCAACCGGCGGCTTTTGCCTCCAGTGCAGATAAACCAAACCCTTCATATTCTGAGGCAGAAACAAAATTCTCGGCCTGCTGATATTCTAATAAGAGTGCCTCACTCGACACCTCACCAATAAACTGGACTTCCTCTTCAATATCTAGCATACGAGCAAGCTGTTTATATTCACCAGACTTCGATTCACGATCTGGACCAACCAACCTTAACTCAAAGCTTGAGCCTAGCTGCTTTGCTATCGAGAACGCATTTAATAATGCAGGTATACCTTTATTTTCGGATAACCTACCAACATACAAGCAACGGCCGCGTATTTTTTGATTCAGCGGCAACTTTAAATGGGCGCCAATATCTACTGCATTTTCAATAAGTGTCATATGCTTAGTGACTGATGAAAATAATCTTTTATCACTCTTACTACATGCAATCGTCATATTAACTGCTTTAAGTGTTAGCTTTACCATCCCAAAAAAGTAAATTTTCTTCAACCATAACAATGTATCAGTATGAAAAATACCACCATGGGTAGAAACCAAAATAGGTCTACGATGAAGAATTTTTGTCATCACCGTATAATCTAACGGTGCGCCTATACCATGCACATGAATGAGATCATGTTGTCGCATTAATGACAGCGGTAACCAGCTTGGCTTATAAAACTTCAAGTCAAGGTAAGGCACTCTTGTTACCGGAATACCTTCTACTTCTTCATTAGCAGGTAATTTTTTTGCCATGTTTGATACCCGGTTAAAACACAGCACTGATGCCTGCAAACCATTAGCCATAGAGTGCTTTGCTAGATTTAATACAAAGCTCTCTATCCCACCGGTGTTTGGCCAAAAATCAGTGCAAATATGTAATACAGAAGGCATATTAATTTTCTTGCTTTAAGATACGATCT
>CAZPAE010000440.1:0-3165 GCA_964584455.1 uncultured Thioalkalispiraceae bacterium | reverse complement strand
AAAAAGATCAAATACCACACCGAACAGCGCTTTGATCCGATCTCAGAAGCCTTTGCACAACGCAAAACCGTTATCGCCGAAGGTGAAAACTATGTTTTATGTCGCGGCCATGAACAAACTGCCATTGAAATCACTGTCGCGCCTATTCTAACTGAAGCAAATGTGGTCTTTGGCGGCGTTATCGTGCTCAAAGATATTAGCGTCATGCGAGCACTAACGACCGAACTGGCACATCAAGCCTTACATGATGGTTTAACTGGTTTATTAAATCGGCGCGAATTTGAAAACCGACTAGAACAAACCATTGCCGAAACCCGTCGCTATAAAGAAGAACAAGCCTGGTTATGTTATTTGGATCTGGATCAATTCAAAATCATCAATGACACCTGCGGCCATATTGCGGGGGATGAGTTATTAAAACAAATTGCATACCGTCTCATTGAAGTGGTACGGGAAGTAGATCATGTTGCACGTATGGGCGGCGATGAGTTTACGATTATCCTCAAACGCTGTACACAAGACATGGCCTATAACATCATGGAACGGGTACGCAAAAAAATCCATGAAATGCGCTTCTGCTGGGATAACAAATGTTTCACCATTGGCGCCAGTATAGGTATTGTTAAAATCGATGCCCAAGCAGGCACGATTCATGACATTCTAAAAGCGGCTGACTCCGCCTGCTATGTAGCCAAAGATGAAGGTCGTAACTACGTCTACATGAGCACCGAGCAAGACCAACGTGGTAATGAACGTCAAGGTGAAATGGAATGGGTACATCGCATTTATGATGCTATTGAAAATGAAAAATTTATTCTCTATTTTCAAGAAATACGCGCATTACAATCGCCGCATACGAGCTTACATGGTGAAATGCTGATCCGCATGATTGACAACAATGGCGGTATTATTCCACCCTTCTCATTTATCCCAGCTGCAGAGCGTTATGGGCTGATGGCCGAAGTGGATAAATATATTGTTAAACTCGCCATTGAAAGCCTTAACCGATATTATAGTAACGAAAAAGTAGCACAGGGGTTATTTTCCATTAACCTTTCTGCACAATCGCTGAGTGACGATGGCTTCCTTAAATTTGTCACCACGCAGCTGGCCAACTCACACGTTTTACCCAATAACCTTTGCTTTGAAATCACCGAAACGGCGGCTATTTCTAACTTAACCCGCGCGACACATTTTATTAATACCTTAAAAGAGAAAGGCTGCTATTTTGCACTGGATGATTTTGGTAGTGGCTTAAGCTCTTTTGCCTACTTAAAGAACTTACCTGTCGACTATATTAAAATCGATGGTGGGTTTGTTAAAGATATGTTAACCGATGATTTAGATCACGCCATGGTTAATGCGGTGAGCGAAATAGGCCATGTGGTAGGCAAAGCAACCATTGCCGAATTTGTGGAAACCACGGATATTCAACAAGCCTTAACCGGCTTAGGCGTGGACTATGGTCAAGGTTATGGTATTGCCCGTCCTGAGCCATTGGAGTCGTTACTTAGTCGCATCAATAGTATGCAACAACAAGATACCGCCAGTTAACAGCTAGACTTTATACAACGTCACTTAAAATACGTGGTCAACTGCGAATAATCTAATAAAAATACCCCTGACCCACCGTATTCAAACTCTAACCAAGTAAACGGTACATCGGGAAAAGCCTGCTCTAAAGCGACTTGGCTATTACCCACCTCAACGATCAAAATACCTTGGGGTGTTAAGTATTGTGCAGCCGATGATAATATACGGCGTACACAATCTAAACCGTCTACTCCGGAGGTTAATCCTAATTGTGGCTCTTGCTTATACTCATCGGGCAATGAGGCATACTCGTCTAAGCTCACATAAGGCGGATTACTTAAAATAATGTCGTAGCGTTGCCCTTGTCGTGCATCGAGCAGATCCGATTGATAGGCCTGAACACGTTGGGCTAAATCATAATACTGAATATTTTTCTGCGCCACGGCTAATGCACCGGCATCAATATCCAACAACTCAACTTGCACATGCTCAAAATACAATGCACAAGTAATCCCAATACAACCACTACCGGTACCCACATCCACAATCCGTTTTACATTGTCAATATCGATCCACGGTGTAAATGCCTCGTCAATTAACTCGGCCAGTGGTGAACGGGGTACCAAAACACGTTCGTCCACATAAAATGTATAGCCAGCAAACCAGGCTTCATTGACCAAGTAGGCAGTCGGCTTTTTTGTCTCAATACGCTGGGTAACACAAGCTTGGACTTTTTGATCTTCACTCAGGGATAAAGGTTCGTCCACATCTCGATCGGCAAATGCCACACCACAACCCAAGCTATAACTAATTAAGTAAACCGCTTCATCCCAAGCATTATCGGTACCATGGCCATAAAACAAACCGGCTTCATCAAACGCCTGGCTAGCCGCGTGCAACCATTGGTCAATACTCTTCGTTTGTGACATAGGGAAATATTACGCTGGTTTCTTGGCGTGCTTAGGGCGAAATACCTTAATCACCGACTCATGGGTTTCAAGATACGGCCCTTCAATCAAATCAATACAATACGGCACCGCAGGGAAAATGGCATCCAAACACTCAGCAATGGCTGAAGGTTTACCCGGTAAGTTAATGATCAACGAGCGACCACGGATACCGGCAATTTGCCGCGATAAAATGGCCGTGGGGACATATTGCAATGATACCGCACGCATTTGCTCACCAAAGCCATCTAAAATTTTATCGCACACCGCTTCAGTGGCTTCCGGTGTGACATCGCGTGGCGCTGGACCCGTTCCCCCGGTAGTCACAATCAGGCAACACTGTTCTTTATCGGCCAATTCACATAGACCCGCTTCAATTTGATCCTGCTCATCAGGCACTACCCGTGCAACCGGCGTCCATTGTACACTCAATGCTTGTTGCAGCCATTGTGTAATCGCCGGGCCACCTTTGTCTTCATACTCGCCGCGGCTAGCTCTATCCGATACCGTCACAATGCCAACTTTAATCTGCGCCATAACCTTCAATACCTCACGTAAAACATTCTATATAGATAAATTGGCCCAATTCTATCACAAATTGTCTATATAGGATGAATAGACAGAATATTGCTGGTATCAGACATCAAGCACGCAAGCTTTACCGTTTTCATGTCGCTAAAGCGAT
>CAZPAE010000439.1:0-3180 GCA_964584455.1 uncultured Thioalkalispiraceae bacterium | reverse complement strand
TGATGATATTGGGTATGGTAAAAGGTATGCCCATTGTTCAATGGTTATCGCTGTGAAATGTATCGTAAATTCGTTGTGCTAATTGCTTACTGATTCCGCTGACACTGGCTAAGTCATCAACCCCTGCCTTAGCTACTTCTTGTAACCCACCAAATTGCGTTAACAGTTTTTGTCGCCGTTTCGGGCCTAAACCTTCGATATCTTCTAACACCGAACGATTACGTTTTTTGAGTCGACGTTGACGATGTCCCGATATTGCGAAACGATGTGCTTCATCACGAATTTGTTGAATCAAATGCAGTGCAGCAGAGTCTGCAGGCAGTATAAACTCGCCGCCTTGATTGGACAAGCAACCACTAAGAATCAATTTTTCCATACCGGCTTTACGGGTGGGCCCTTTCGAAACACCGACAATCAATACATCTGCCAATTGCAGTTCATCGAAAACCTGCTGTGCAATATTGGTTTGCCCTACGCCGCCATCAATGAGCACAATGTCTGGCAGTTTTTCATCATCTTGTTGTACTTTCTGATAACGACGTAATAGTGCCTGCTCCATGGCAGCATAATCATCACCCGGGGTGATTCTTTTGATGTTATAACGTCGATAATCTGATTTCATTGCGCCATCATGACTAAACACAACACATGAGGCCACGGTTTCCTCACCCATGGTGTGACTGATATCAAAACACTCGATACGTTGTGGTAGTTCATCCAGTTTCAACGCCGTTTGTAAGGACTCAAAGCGAGCTAAAATAGTTGACTGACTGGTTAAGCGTGTTGCTACGGCATGTTCAGCATTGTGGACAGCCATATCCAACCACTTTTTTCGCTCTCCCTTGATGCGATGCTTAATCTCAACCCGACTGCCCTTACGTTCGCTAATCAGCTCTTGTAACAATGTTATATCTTCGATGTTTTCTGAGATCAAAATAGTGTTGGGGATATCATTTAATAATGCGTTACGTTTTTGCAAATAGTAATGGGGTAAAAACGCATTGAGTAACCCAGTAATATCTTGATCGGCAGCTTGTTTCGGGTAATAGGATTTGTTTCCTAAGTTACGGCCATCACGAATCGCGAACACTTGTACACAGGCAATATTGCCCGTTATGGCTGCCGCAATAACATCCACATCCCCTGCTTGTTGGCTGATGTATTGTTTTTCTTGTATTCGTCGCAGGTTAGCAATTTGGTCACGTAACCGAGCAGCTGTTTCAAACTCTAGATTATCTGAGGCAGTTTGCATGTTGTCAGCTAATAGTTCGATCAATGCGGCACTATTGCCTTCTAAAAACATCATTACATGCTCAACATCTTTAGCATAAGTGGGCTTATCGACTAGACCCACACAAGGGGCAGTACAGCGCTTTATTTGATACTGTAAACAAGGCCTAGAGCGATTTTTATAGAAACTTTCACTGCACTGTCGCACCGGAAATACTTTTTGTAATAATGCTAGTGTTTCACGAACCGCACCGGCACTGGGGTAAGGGCCAAAGTACTTGCCTTTGCCTTTTAATGCGCCACGATGAAAAGTAAGACGCGGAAAGTCTTGTTGCAAAGTAATATAAATGTATGGATAGCTTTTATCATCGCGATATAGGATGTTATAACGTGGTTTAAGCTCTTTAATGAGGTTGTTTTCTAATAGTAGCGCTTCCCCTTCGGTATGCGTCACGGTAATTTGAATATCCGCAATATGCCGCACTAGGGAGACTGTTTTCATGTCCTGTGCTGTTTTTTGAAAATAGCTGGATACGCGCTTTTTGAGATTTAATGCTTTGCCAACATAAATCACCTCGCCATCAGCATTACACATACGGTAGACACCGGGGCGAGATGGTAATGATTTTAATATTTCTGCGATATTGGCCTGCGGCGCTTCGCTGCCAGTCATGGGGCTTTGTCTATTTCTTTACGAATTTTTTTAAATACGTCATGAAACATGCGCTCGGTAAGGCGTTTTGTTTGGGTGTTATAACGACTGCAATGATATGAAGTAAATAATATTAGATCATTAGGTAGTTCATAGCGCTGATTGTGCGCAAAGGGATAGTCTTTTTTCTTTAGTTGTAATGCGGTAAGCACTGCACTATGAGCAATGCTGCCTAAAACAAGAATACAGGTGCCTGATTTTAAGCGTTCAACCTCAGTCAGCAAGTAAGGGTTACAGGTTTTCATTTCCTGAGTCGTTGGTTTATTTTCAGGCGGTAAACATTTAACCGCGTTAGTGATACAACACTGCTTTAATTTTAAACCATCGTCCAATGATTCTGAGGTGGGCTTATTACTAAACTTAAATTTATAAAGCGTTTCGTATAATAAGATACCGGCATAATCTCCGGTGAAAGGTCGCCCTGTGGCATTGGCACCATGCATACCAGGAGCCAGCCCGACAATAAGCAGTTTAGGGTTTTTTACCCCGAATGGTGCAACGGGTTTGGCATGGTAATCGGGGTAATCTTTTTTGACTGTAGCAAGATGGTCTGCAAGACGCGGACACTCAATACAGTTTTGTTTAAATTCGTGCATGGCAGAAACGCACTCTCCAAAATCAAACACCAGGACTTGAGAGTTTACGTAATCCCGTGTTTCATGGCTAGTTGTGCTAATTCCACATCACTTTGAATATTGAGTTTACTGAATAAGCGATGGCGATACGTACTAATGGTTTTGGGGCTTAAACATAAGTTGTCTGAAATCTCATTGGTGCGTTTACCCTCAAGAATCATCATCATGACTTGAATTTCTCTTTCAGATAGCTCTTGCATCAAGGATTGCTCTTCATCTGCCTTGGTGCCAGCAAGCGCTAATTGCTGTGCAATTTGAGGGGCGATATAACGCCGGTCAGCAACCACCTCTTTGATGGCATGGACAATTTCCGTGACTTGCGCCCCTTTGGTCAAATAACCTGCCGCACCTATTTTTAGTAACCGCTGGGCCAGCACTTCGTCTTCATGCATGCTGACAATAATGATTTTGATGGATTCATCGCGCTGCAGGATTTTCTTGGTGGCCTCTAGTCCACCCATACCCGGCATATTAATATCCATTAAAACAACATGGGGATTATGGTCTCTACATAGGTTGACCGCTTCCTCTCCGGTGGTGGCTTCTTGTACAACTTCAAGCTCGTCAATATCATCGAGCAAGCGTCTAAGCCCACATCGAACA
>CAZPAE010000438.1:0-3183 GCA_964584455.1 uncultured Thioalkalispiraceae bacterium | reverse complement strand
CCTTTTACTTTAGGATGCACCACCATGTTATAAGGTGTTCCCTCAACCAGCCCCATGAAAAACTGCCTGGCACCGGCTCGGTCTACTTTCATGTCAAAGCGCTGCTCCACATCAATTTGCGTTTGCTCTGGCATGTTGAGCTGTATATTAGGGACTAAGGCATTGCTCACTTGTTGCGGGGGTGGTTTGGTATCTTGATACTGTCGATTACCTTCAATACCTTGTTGTAATGCCTCATCAATCAATGAGTAGGTTCTAATATCCGGTGGCGCTTTACTCGCGCACCCAGCTAATAATATGGGGACTAAACACGATAACCACTTTTGACTCAAACCGTTCATTCTTTTTATCGCCATCCTAATGCATTCGTTTAAATTGGTTTGGTATTAATTTAATAATGATTTCTTTATCCGCTTCTTTTAGCGCCACATGGGTCGACTCAATGGCAATTACCTTGGCACCCGCAACACGGGCCCCAATGCTGACGGTTTTCCCATTGATCGTGGCTAAACGACGTGCCGGTGCTATTAATGTCGACGACAATACCCAACGTGGTGCAGCTTTCGTGCCAAGGGCTGTTTGGGCCGGTGCACGATAGGTACCAGGGCGAGTGGGGTCGATTAATTGTTCTTGTGCCATAGCAGGACGACAAAAAACTGTCATCAAACAACCAAAGACCATTAAAATTTTGACGCCTTGATACACAATTAAACCCCTATCCATGAATCCCGCAAGCTAATGGTGTGTACTTTGATAATGATGTGTGAACGTGGATATTGCTCTACATTCAACAGCACCGCATCCCAGTAAAACTCCCACGGCAATGACTCAAGGGTTTTCAGGTACGATAGGGTAGCCATGTAGCTGCCTTCAAACTCTATTTGTAAACCATGGCTATAGACCTCAACATGGTTTTCTTTTTTCGTACTACGGGTAGTGGTTGTTACCTCTTGTTCATCAATTAAAGGGGTTGCGGCTAAACTTTTTACCCGGATTAAGCGCAGTGATTTATGCTGCGCTAAAACAGATTCCAATACCTGTGCCATTTGTTTGGGCTCAATCAATGCATGAAATTTTTCGCTTAACTGACGATTGATACCGTTTAATTCTGTCTCAAACTTAGTAATGCGCTCTCGTACATCACGATGTGGATCATGTTGTTTTTTATCAACCAAAATATGATGCTGTTGCTTTAAGTCATCCACAGTTGACTGTAGCTCTACAATTTCTTGGCTTAACTTTTTTGTATTATCAAACATAGGTGCACTAACAAAGTGATACCAACTAATGATAATAGCGGTAATCATGCTGGCCACGATCAGCACTTTTTCTCGCTTATTTAAGGCATCAAATCGCTGTACTAGCTGCATCCACCTTTGTTTCATTGCGTTAACCTTTTTGGTGTAGAACGGATATCAAAGTTAACTTGTTTTGATGCATCACTGCGTTCCATTAAAAATGTTTTAAATTCTAAGCCTTGAAAGCTCGGCTCATTGGATAGCTTTTGTAAATAGCGTGGCACGGCATCGGGGATAAAAGTACTGCCTTGTAAATTCAACTTTTCGCCACCGCCATGGATATGTAATTGGGTTAACCACAAGTCTGCAATATGCTGACGCGATAAACCGCTGAATTGCTCAGCAAACCCTTTGGTGTTTCCTAATTGATGTCCAGATAAAACGGTCAACACTTCTTGCTTATTTTTCAATTCTAATTCTGTTTTTAATAACTGTTTTTGTAAGGCGCTATCGTCATTAATGGCGACTAACTCTGCTGAAATTGTTTGTACTTGTTCTAGTAGTTTTTGTTGTTGTTGTTTTAAATCACTCAGCTGGCTAGCACGTTGATATTGCAACCAACCTTGGACTGCCGAGACTAAAATAAGCCCACCTATTAACGCCATAAACGATAACCCCAGTTCTTTTTTTCCGACACGGGCTTTTTTTTTGCGAACCTTGTCTTGATAGAGGTTTATCTGTTGCATGGGTAGTTACCTTTGCTCACTTGGGCTAGATACGCGCAAAGCACCGCCAATCGCGGGTAAACACATCGCCTGCAACTCTCGTTCCAGTTCATTATCTAGCCCCAGTAGGGCATTGACATCTAATTCTCTAACTTGCATCCCCAGTTGCGCTGCCATGTAATCAATTAAGCCGGGTATGGGCTTGGCTAAAGGCGCAATAACCAATGACTGTATGCTGGGTTGGGCGAAATACCGCTCGTAGTAATCCATTGAGCGTTGTACCTCTAAGATGATCTGATCTAGGGTTTGTTGCGTCTGTGCTGGCAAATCATTGCCGGGTTGCTGGTTATTGGCAAAATGGCCATAACCCACATCTAGATCACGTGCTAAATAAAGTGCTTTATCACGGGTTAAGGATAATAATCCGTGCTGCTGGTTAAGTACTAAAAACGCAACGCCTTGTTTATCTTCCGGTAATAAACTGGCGACATTGCGCTGTGCCATAGCAGAAATATCAATACTATTGATTTGTAAGTGACTTTCTTCGATGGAGCTGACGTAAGCCTTGACCACATCCACCGCGGCACTCACCACATAGGCCATGGGTTGACGGCCCCGCTCTCGTTGTCCGGGTATTGCAAAACAATCAACCACGGCGTCTTCTAAATCATAATCAATCAGATCTTTTACTTTCCAGCGCATGGCTTGCCTGAGCTCATCGTCTTTGACTTCCGGTGCTTCGGTTAAGAACAGATCCGCTTGATGGGTAGATAAAACAAAGTTCACCGCCGATTCTTTTAAACCATGTTGTTTGGTCCATTGGGTAATGGCTTGGGTAATATCATCAAACGAATCGGTTTTGTTATAAGCGATATGAGATAGCTGTACGCTATTGGCTTCATTAGATAAGCAGGCAAGCGCAATACCCTCATCGCATAAGCCAATACCAACGAGGTGCTTTGCATCAGGACGTTTTTTAAGAAAACTGAAAATACCGACCTCCTGTCAGGTAACACATGTTTTAGCTGACTAGCATAAGACTGATGGCCTTCCCTGACAGTCGCTGCATCCTTGCTACGTTTTTCGATAATTCAAATAGCTATCGCTACAAATGGAAGTCGGTTCTAGGGGTAAAAACTTTAGTTTTTCTGCAAACTGCAGTGTTCAACTATTCGACAGACATAAAAAAACGCCCCAACATAGTGGGGCGTTTTTCCTCA
>CAZPAE010000437.1:0-3206 GCA_964584455.1 uncultured Thioalkalispiraceae bacterium | reverse complement strand
CCCGTTTTTGCTGAGACGAAAAACTATTATTACGATGCCCATGGTCAGCTAGTTAATAGTAATACCATCGCTGCACATAACACGGCAACACCATTACAAGTGGTCACGGTTGGGCAACGCCAAGCAGGAGTGACAACGATTTTAGGTGGTACCGTTGTGCCTTACCGTGAAGTCACACTTACAGCGGAGATGCCGGGTCGGGTGGAATATATTGCCGGACGTGAAGGCGACCGCTTCAGCCAAACTGAGTTACTAATTGCATTAGATGACGATGAGCTCATGGCTAAACGTGAACAAGCCTTGGCGCATTTAAATAATGCCTATTTAACATTGCGTAATGCCCAGATGCAGTATGGTCGTGAATGGTGGTCACCCCAATCCCGCAATATTAATCGCATGCCTGGGATGGGATTACCTTCTTTATTTGATCAAGTCTTTACCCGTCAGATTGGTAATGGTTTTGGTTATGGTAACCCTTGGTTAGAACGTTATACCGATCTTTATTCTTCTGGTACCCAAATGGGGCAAGCTCAAGGTGCCCATCTTGCTGCGGTATCGCAGTTACGTGAGATTGACGCGAGACTACGCGATACTCGTACCTTATCACCTTTCAATGGTGTGATTGTACAGAAGATGGTAGAGGCCGGTGATACTGTGCAGCCCGGGCAACCCTTACTCAAATATGCCGACTTAACAGATTTACAGTTAGCAGTAGAAGTGCCTTCCCGTTTATTAAGCAGTGTGCAAGCAGGCATGGTAGTGCCCGCTATTCTTGATTTCAATAATCAATATGTGGATGTGCGAGTCGCGCAGATTTATCCCATGGGGAATGCGCAGCGCCATACCATCACTGTGAAATTTGATCTGCCGGTTGGTACAAGAGCATGGCCAGGTACTTATGCCGAAGTCATGTTACCGGATCAACGTGAGAAAACGACACGTTTGATTGAAATTCCAAAAAGTGCAGTGGTAGAGCGGGGCAGCTTACCGATTGTATATGTAGTGAAAAACAATCGGCGTGAATTAAGACTGGTTCGGCTTGGTAAAAGTTATTCTAACGATACGGTTACGGTGTTAGCGGGTTTAACCGCTGGCGATCAAATCTTAGTAAACCCACCACCGGGAGTGACTTCCGGTTGGCATCAACCCCCCAATCAAATGGAATAGACATAATTAGGTTAATCAAGGATGTCTCGCTGCGATAGCGATATAACAATGACAAAGACGATGTTGAAGTATCAATAAAATGAGCGAAATAGACAATAATCAGGCGGCACAGGACAAACAGCATCTCGGTATTGCTGGGAATATTGCTAAGCAGTTCATTCATTCGCCTGTTACGCCGTTATTGATGTTTGCTTTTCTCGCGATTGGGGTATTAGGACTTGTTTTTACCCCACGCCAAGAAGACCCCAAAATATCCGTCCCTATGGTGGATATTTATGTGCAGTACCCTGGTGCCTCAGCTAAACAAGTGACTTCTTTAGTCACACAACCACTAGAACGTTTAATGAGTGAGCTGCCCGGTGTACGTCATGTGTATTCCGCAACCCAACGTGGTGCCACGATTGTGACGGTGCAGTTTAAAGTAGGGGAAGACTTAGGCGATTCTATCGTTAAGGTACACGATAAGTTGCAGTCTAATATCGATAAAATTCCCCCCGGGGTTTCCATGCCATTAGTGAAACCCGTAGGTATTGATGATGTACCCATTGTTACCGCTACGCTTTGGTCAAAGCCAGAAGCCGGTGGTGTGGATGACGGTACCCTACGTACCTTAGCCTTTGACGTATTACAGCACTTAGAAGCGGTACCCAACACAGGACATGGTTTTGTTGTTGGCGGGCGAGCAGAACAAATTCGTATTGAAGTGATTCCTGAAAGATTAAGCGGATTTGGTATTTCCTTAGCGCAAGTTGCACAAACGATCAAAACGGCTAATGCCGAGTTAGATACCGGTTATACAGAGGGTAGCGATCATTCCTTTAAAGTTTATAGCGGGGCTTTTTTAACAACGGCTGATGAAATCTCACGCTTAGTGGTTGGCGTATACGATGGTGCCCCGGTTTATGTACATGATGTGGCCGATGTGTTTCATGCACCAGAAGATACGAAACGGCTGGTTAGTTACTATAGTGGTGCGGCGAATAGTGAGCCTCATGCAGCAAACGGTGAAGCTGCCGTCACCATCGCCATTGCGAAAAAAATTGATACCAACGGGGTCACGGTTGCCAATAGTATCTTAGAAAAGTTGGCATCGTTAAAAGGTCGGATTATTCCCGATAATGTTGAAGTAGATATTACCCGTAATTACGGAAAAACGGCTAACGACAAAGTCAACGAACTATTACGCGCCCTATTTGAGGCTGCTATTGCAGTGAGCGTGTTATGTTTGATCTTTATGGGCTTACGGGCCGCCTCGGTCATTATGGTAATTATCCCCATCGTGATTTTAGTCACCATCTGGGCTGCCTTAGTGCTGGATTACACTATTGATCGAGTCAGTCTTTTTGCCTTGGTTTTCTCTATTGGTATCTTAGTGGATGATGCCACGGTAGTGGTCGAGAATATTTTCCGCCGTTGGTTGGCGGCCGGGAAAACCACTGTGGATATCGCCATTGATGCAGTACGTGAGGTAGGTAATCCCACCATTCTTGCTACCTTAACCATTATCTCGGCGTTATTACCCATGGGTTTTGTTAGTGGCTTAATGGGGCCTTATATGCGACCTATTCCAGTATTAGGCTCTGCCGCCATGTTTTTCTCATTGATTGCGGCTTTTGTTTTTGCGCCTTGGTTTGCCATGCGAGTACGACCTCAGCTCAAAGCATTGGAAAAGGCCGAAGGGCGCGAGCAATGGTTTTCTAACTTAATTGGTCGGTTCTATCGGCCTTGCATGAAACCGCTATGTACTAATCGATTGTATGGCGGTGTGTTCTTCTTTTTCCTTATCGGCGCCACCTTGTTTGCGTGCAGTATGTTTTATTTCAAATGGGTGGCAGTAAAAATGTTGCCGTTTGATAACAAGCCAGAGTTTAACGTTGTTATTAATATGCCAGAAGGAACAGCGTTACCGGTTACTGCCAATATCACCCATGAATTAGTCACCGTGTTACGCGAGATTCCCGAAGTTACCGATGTGCAAAGTTATGTGGGCACTGCTTCACCGTTTAATTTTAACGGCATGGTGCGGCATTACTACTTAC